>CALLKB010000035.1 GCA_938008575.1 uncultured Cytophagaceae bacterium
GGACTGAATCCAGTTTTTATAGGTCGACCAAATCACCGTTTCGGAAGTTGGCCTTACGATTAATTCTTCTTCTAATTTTGCCTCAGGATCAACGATAACGCCCCCACCATTCGGGTCGTTCTTTAAGCGATAATGCGTAACAACCGCACATTCTTTGGCAAATCCTTCTACGTGAGAAGCCTCTTTGGAAAGGAATGATTTTGGAATGAATAAGGGGAAATAGGCATTTGTGTGGCCTGTTTCCTTGAACATATCATCCAAAGCACGTTGCATTTTTTCCCAAATGGAATAGCCATAGGGTTTGATAATCATGCAGCCTCGAACAGCTGAATTCTCAGCTAAATCAGCTCTTTTGACTAATTCATTATACCATTCAGAATAGTTGTCGGCACGTGACGGTAAGGATTTACTCATATATTTTTTGGGAATCGTACTAGGTGGGTTTTTATTTCGTTAATTTGTAGGTAATTGATTTGAAACTTTTTGTAAGCTTCAAAGGTTAAATTTACGAATTAAACCATGAACTTAAAAATTGAAACGAATCACAGATCCTAATCCATTGAATTTATGAAAAATATAGGGATTGCCTCGGTATTGATTGCGATGATTGCACTATTAAATGCATGTTCGGTTTCACAAACAGCATTTGTTTCGGATGATCTTTATGATAGTTACCAAAGGCCTGCTGCGGTAGTAGCCAAGCAAAAGAAAGCATCTTATTTGAATTTTGAGGATGATGCACAGATCATTCAGGAGGAGGAAGCAACGGTGATTCAAGAGGATGCGGATGTGAATTATTTGAATTCGAGAGCGATATACCAACAAGGCTATAATTCGGGATTCAATCAAGGCTTATTTACGTCAAATCCATGGAATAATTGGTATTCCAATCCATACATCAATTTTGGTATGGGATTCTCAAATCGCTGGTATTCACCTTTACAAGCTTGGCGTTTAAATGACCCTTTTTATTCGGGATTCTCGATGGGGACTAATTTCGGATATTATGGGGGAATGGGCTACGGCTTTAATTCCTTTGGGTTTTCGAGTCCATATGGGTATTATGACCCATTTTACGGGTATGTGGGCCCTGGTATGATGTTTGGATATGGCCCTGCGTATAATTACTATCATGGTTTTGGCCAAAATTATTACGGTGGGAACAATTATCAACCGAATGTGGGAAATGCACAAGAACCTGCTCCTCGTTATATTCGTGGACCGCGGGATGGAGGTTCAAGCAACCGATATGGGGGAGAGAATTATTCCAATTCACCGCGAGGAGGAAATAATACATATAATTCTCAAGGAACAAACCAACCTCGTGTGAATTCAAATGCGGGTTATAACAATTCACCCGTTCAAGCGGCACCGCGGAGAAATTCAAATGTTGAATACAGACCGAGTGCACCGCAGCAAAATTATGGTCAAAATAGAACGGAATCTTACAGTTCTCCTTCATCGAATTACTCCGGTGGTGGATATAGCGGCGGGGGAGGTTCTTCCAATGGTGGTTCTTCACGTGGTCCAAGATAATTTCTATGAAGCATATACATAAAATCTTCACGCTTATTTTGATAAGCTACTTTGCTAACGCGCAAGTGTATACCTATCCGATGTTGGCCAAACAATTTTCAACTTCCTATGTGACGGGCTCAGCGCGGATGCAAGGAATGGGTGGAAGTCAAAGTGTTTTGGGGGCGGACCTAAGTTCAATTGCAGGTAATGCTGCCGGATTAGGATTCTATTCGCGTTCTGAAATCGGCTTAAATTTTGCCGTGAATGCAGCTTCCACGAGTGCTGATTATTTGAGCCAGTCGACAAACAATACGAATAATCTATTTCATATGCCCAATTTTGGTATTGTGATTTCAGGGGATTATTTGTCCAGCTCATCTTGGAGAGGTGCATTTGGCATTGGTTATTCGCGCCAAGTAGTTTTGACGCAGCCTTTGACGATCGAAGGAACGAATAACCGCAGTTCTTATTTAGATAATTTAATTCAAAAAGCAGGGGATAAGGGTGCCACGGGTGCGACCTTGGATGATGAATATGATCCTTATTATAATACCGCAGATAGTCCTGAAGCGGCTGCTTATCAAGCCTATTTGATCAACCCCAATTCCACGACAGGTGGAGCACCTTTTGAACGCTATTTACCCCATTTACCCACAAAGCAATTTGGCTATGGGACGAATTCTGGCTCAGTTTCACAATGGGATATTAGTTATGGAGCTGCTTATCAGGATCGATTATACATTGGCTTAGGTGTACATTTTTCTAAATTGAACACGACCCATTCACAACGCTGGGATGAGAGTTTTCCAGGTAATAATTATGTGGCAGGTTTCAGTATGGAAGAGCAATTGATTACAACGGGTTCAGGAATTTCTGCATCCCTCGGTGTTATCTATAAGTTGAAGCCTAATCTGCGCGTTGCCTTGAATGTACAATCGCCTACCTATTATGATCAAATGAATGAGCAACTGACAGGTTTAATGACACCGCAGGTTTCAGCGATTCCTGTTTCAGGTGGGATTATTACGAAAGTAAAGCCCGTGAAATTAACTCCGAATGAATTTACTTACCAAATGGTAACGCCATTTCGTATTTCGGGAGGAATGGCCTATTTCTTTGGGAAAAGAGGCTTGATTAGTGCCGATTTAGAATTGTTGAACTATTCCGGCATGTCGGTTTCTTCCGCGGAGTTAGGACCTTATGCCAACCAACAGTTCAAAGACAAGTACAACAGTCAGATTTCCAAAAACTATCAATCGGTCGTGAACATGAAAGTGGGAGCAGAATTCCGGGTTTCGAGTGCTTGGACATTACGTGGCGGCGCTGCGCTTTACGGTAGTGGTTTTTCTAGTACCTATGATTCGATTGATCGAAATCAATTTCAGGTTTCGGGAGGTTTAGGTTACCGAAGTGCAGCATACTATGTGGATTTTGCTGTTGTCCAACGAACAGGTAAGGATGCTTTTACACCTTATGCATTAAAAAATGCGGCCGATTATGCATCAGCCGCATTGAAATTGACAAATACGCAATTCACCCTAGGGGGTGGAATATTCTTCTAAACGGGAAGGTATTGGTCTAATAACCAAAGTAATTGGCTGACCGTAATTTCGCCATCCACTTGGATGTCGGCCTTTTGGTAATAAGATAAACGCTCCTCAAAAGTCTTTTTGATCGAGGCAATCACTACTTCTTCGCTTTGGCTTTTATCTAGTAAAGGACGGTTATTTCCTTGTGCTTTGTATAAGCGTTTTGCCAAATCATTCACATCCACATTCAAGAAAATGCTGACACCGTTTTCTTTGATGAAATCCATGTTATCATTGAAGCATGGAATGCCACCACCTGTTGCAATCACCATCGACTGATTCGGTTGGAAGCTTCGCAATGTTTTCTTTTCTATTTCACGAAAATGTGCTTCTCCATAGTTTGAAAAAATCTCTGAAACGGTTTTTTGCTCACGCGTTTCAATCAATTTATCCATATCTGTAAAGCTATACCCTAAATTTCTTGCTAATTCTTTCCCTAATGTACTCTTTCCTGATGAGGGCATTCCAACTAAATAGATATTCTTCATTCTTGCACTTATTGTTTTAAACGTTGTTGAATTTCATCCGCGTCTGGGAGGCGATAGGCCGACCATTTTCCTTTGACGGTTCCTTGGCTAATAAGCCAAAGTCCAGGACTTGAGCGGATGATGGTTTTTAATACTTTGGTGTCCGCCGATAAGGCCGGAAATGCTAATTGGTATTCATGACGCAAAGCATTCACATCCTCATCGGAAGATGCACTGACTAACCACATGGGAACCTTAATTGTTTTCGCTAATTGACTGATGCTTTCAAATGCGGCTAAACGAGTGTGGTTAACATTGGGTACGATGACCAACAAATGATCCCCCTGGAATATTTTTTGCGTATAATCCGTCGTATCGCCGTCAATCCATAAACGGTAGTCGGTGATTAAAGGCCGTGCTTCTTTTTCGTTGATTGCCTGCATGGAAATGAACTCAGCCTTCGGATCTGTAGGCATCTCTGTTAATTCGACCTCTTTGCCATTGATTTTGTAGACATAACTGAATTTTAAATCCTCACGATTCTTCATATTCGAAGGAATATGTTGGCCTACGGCATAGGGCAATCCATCTTGAATTGGGAGGTAGAAATAGCAATAGATTCCCAGTCCAACACTAATTAGTGCGGATGCAATTACCCATTTTCCTGTTGGTCTACTTTGCTTGATTTTGTCTGTCAAGAATAAGCTCAAGGTCAAAACAAGTAAGAAAATGTCTTTTCCAAAAGATGTCCAAGGTGTCAATTTAATCGCCTCCCCGAAGCAGCCACAATCGGTAACTTTATTGAAATAGGCTGAATAAAACGTTAGAAAGCTAAAGAAAATGAGGATGCCTACGAAGAAGTAAAGTGTCCTTTTCGTTTTGTAGTTAAATGCCAATGCGATAGCTAAAACAATTTCAGCGCTACTTAATCCGATGGAAAATAGTAGGGCTTGCGGGATGAGTAATTTCCAGAAACCAGCCATCCAAGGAAAATCCACGGAGAAAACTTCGAAGTATTCTTCGAGTTTCAATTGTGTACCGATAGGATCGTTGAGTTTGATAAGTCCAGAGAATAAAAATATCCCGACCAATACAAACGTGGCTATGTTGCGGTATTGCTTCATCCGATTTATTGCTGTTGAGCCATTTGCATTTGCTTTTCTTCTTTGAATTTAATCAAACAGAAGACAGCATAATTGAGCATATCTTGGTAGTTGGCCTCCACACCCTCCGAAACCAATGTTACTCCTTGGTTATTTTCGATTTGTTTGGTGCGGAAAATTTTCATGAGGATGAGATCCGTCATGCTGCTGATGCGCATATCACGCCAAGCTTCACCGTAATCGTGGTTTTTGTTGCGCAATAATTCAAGTGTCGTTTCAACTTGTTGGTCGTAAAAAGCACTTAATTCTTCGGGAGTAAACTCCATTTGATCGGATGATTCAAGTGATTTTTGAATCAAGGCGATGATGCAATAATTAATGATTCCGATGAATTCACCTTCGATACCATCTTCGATGCGTTGCGCTCCTTTGTCTTGAATACTGCGGATGCGTTGGGCTTTAATGAAGATTTGGTCAGTCAAACTAGGCAATCGTAAAATTCTCCAAGAGGTACCGTAATCTTTGTTTTTTTTATCAAACAAGGCTTTGCAGTATGAAATTACTTGGCGATATTCGATTTCAGTTTGTGAAGGCGCGGAGTCCTTGATCATACGGGTCAGTATTTTAATTATAGCCTACAAAAATATTTAAATTATCCTAAATTTCGTTGATTTGAACGCTCTTTTTCCATCAATTCAAACAATTCGCGTACAGGGTCGAATCTTAAGCCTCGATAAGCCACTTATCATGGGAATTTTGAATACAACACCTGATTCTTTTTATGCGGGTAGTCGGGCTTTGGATGCTTCTGTTTGCTTGGAAAGAGTTGCGGGTATGGTCGCATTGGGAGCCGAAATTATCGATATTGGTGGGCATTCTACACGTCCCGGAGCTGCCCCCGTTTCTGTAGAAGAAGAAATTGAACGCGTTGTCCCTGTGATCACATTGTTGCGTCAGCATTTTCCCTCGCTTGTGATTTCAATTGATACTTATCGTTTATCGGTGGCTCAGGCAGCGATAGCTGCGGGGGCTGATATATTCAATGACATTGGTGCGGGCCAAATGGATGCAGGAATCTTTGAATGGGTCGCCCAAAACCAAGTTCCTTACATTTTGTCGCATAGTCGGGGTACCTTTGATCAGGTTCACGAAATACCTAATTACCAAGATGTCGTTTCGGATGTTTGGTCTGATTTGGCTCAAAAACTACAGCAATTACGCGCTTTGGGCGCGAAAGATGTTATCGTTGATCCCGGTTTGGGCTTTTCGAAATCCATCGAGCATAATTATACTTTATTGGCTCATTTGTTAAGCTTCAAAACCTTAGGAGCTCCCATTTTAATTGGAGTTTCACGCAAGTCGATGATTTATAAAACATTGGGCATTACAGCCGCAGAATCCTTGAATGGGACTGCGGTGTTACATACGATTGCGCTCCAACAAGGAGCGAATATTTTACGCGTGCATGATGTGGCGGAGGCACGTGAGGTTATCACATTAGTAGCAAAATTACAAGCAAATGGATTACCCGATTTGGTTTAATGGGGCTTGGAAGCCTGCGAATGAAGTACATGTTTCCGTCAAGGATATTGGTTTCTTGCGAGGCTATGGCATCTTTGATTTTTTTCGCATCATAGATGGGAATCCCGTTTTTTTAGCGGATCATTTGGCGCGGTTTGAACGATCAGCAGCCAAAATGGGTTTGAATTTGCCCTATTCAGCTGAGGCTTTATCTGCTTGTATTCATGAATTAGCCGCAATGTCAAAGGATGCTTGTTTAGGTGTCAAAATGGTGTTGACCGGTGGTGAAAGTATGAATGGCTATGTTCCTGCAGAGCCAGCAAACCTATGGATTTTGCCAGGGCTATTTCAGTTTACCGATCCGGAAAAAGGCATGCGTTTATTGAGCAAGGAATTTGTTCGTGAAATGGCGGATATTAAGTCACTGAATTATGCGTTCGGAATCCGGCATATTCCTGAGATGAAGCAGGCTGGTGCGGATGATTTGCTTTATTTTACTTCCCAGCATGGAGTTTCGGAATCGACGCGAAGTAATTTGTTCTATGTTAAAAATGGGGTGATTTACACGCCAGATGCACATATTTTGGAAGGGATTACCCGGATGAAGGTGTTGGAAATCGCACGGACACATTATCCAGTTTTCGTGCAGCGATGTGACTTGGAGGATTTTATGCAGGCCGACGAAGTATTTACGACAGGAAGTACGAAACGGGTGGTGCCTATCTTAGCGATTGATGGGCAAATGATTGGTTCGGGGGAGAGAGGGCCGGTGGCGAAGCGATTGTATGATGAATTAGTTAAGAGTGAAAAGTGAAGAGTGAAGAGATTTTGATGAGTATGTTGAGACGCGATACTTCGCGTCTTTTTTATTTTATATGCCGTACTTCAGTCTGAGATTAGATGCGTCTGTATCGGAAAAGATATGGGATTTAATACAGAACCTCTTGACTCTTGCCTCTTAGTTCTTAACTCTTAACTCTTAACTCTTATCTCTTAACTCCCCTTCGGCCTAAACGCTTTCATATTCGCCTCATTGCATTCCAAGAATGGTCCACCGATTAAATCAATGCAATAGGGGATAGCAGGGAAAACAGCCTCCAAACATTGGCGAATGGCCTTTGGTTTTCCAGGTAAATTTAAGATCAAAGTTTGATTGCGGATGCCGGCGGTTTGTCGGCTTAAAATCGCCGTAGGAACATATTGCAAGCTCACAGATCGCATTAATTCACCGAATCCGGGCATCATCTTTTGGCATACCGCTTCTGTTGCTTCGGGTGTTACATCACGCAAAGCAGGTCCTGTGCCACCCGTGGTGACTAACAAGCAAACTTCTTCACTCATTTCAATCATTTTGGCCTCCAACAAAGCTTGCTCGTCGGGGATGACAGCATATACCACCTCGAAAGGTGAGGTCAAATATTCATGCAATAATTCCACGACTGCCTTGCCGGGAATATCTTCGTAGATACCTGCGCTGGCACGGTCCGACACATTGATGACGCCAATTTTGATCATTTCTTATAGGCTTTAAGACGTTTTTCCATGGGAATGGGTTCGTCCAATAAATCGCGAATCACGATGGACGCAACTGCCCCACCAAAAGCAGCTGGTAAATAGGAAATAGTCCCGTAGGCGGATTTTTTAAAGTTGGAACCATCCGTTAATATCAACGACTCATCCTTCACTTTCTCCAGCGAAAAAACCGCTTTAATTCCTTTGCCTACATCCATTTTACGAATGCGTTTGCGCACCAAGGATGCCAAATAACATTCCCGCGTGTCCATCAAATCCGCCGTACGAATCTTAGTTGGGTCTAATTTTCCTCCGGCACCCATCGAACTTGCAATCCGATAGCCTAAATCATAAGCTGTTTTTAACAAGGTAATCTTTGGTGTGACCGAATCAATACAGTCCATCACATAATCAAAGCGCGTTTGTTCCAATAATTCTTTGGCAGCCTCTGGGCTTAAAAAACTTTCAATGCTCGTCAGTTTCAAGGCAGGATTAATCGCCATTAGGCGTTCCGCCATAATTTGGGCTTTCGATACGCCATGGTTTGTGGCCAATGCGGGTAATTGTCGGTTTCGATTGGTTGGATCCACGACATCACCATCTACGATGGTCATGGTGCCTACGCCTGAACGGGCGATGAATTCTGCAGCGAATGAGCCGACGCCACCGAGGCCAACAATCAGTACGTGTGCGTTTTGTAATTTTTGGATTCCTTCTGCGCCGATGAGTAGTTCGGAGCGCGAAAGCCAACTAAGGTCATTTTCTTGTAACATTAGGCAATTTCTTCCTTGATTTGGTATTGTGTAGTTTTATCGGAATTCGTGATAAGCAATTCTCCTAGGAAGCCCGCGACGAATAATTGTACCCCTAAAATGATGGCAACTAATGCCAAAAAGAATAATGGGTTTTCTGTGACGTTTCTGTACTTAAGATTATTTGCGATGTTGTAAAGTTTTACCCCAATTAACCACAAAGTAATCAGTGAGCCAGAAAAGAAGGATAAAATCCCTAAACTGCCGAAAAGGTGCATGGGTCTTTTGCCAAAAGTCTGCACAAACGTGATGGATAATAAATCCAAGAAACCATAAAGAAAGCGTTCCAAACCAAATTTGGTAACCCCATATTTACGTGCTTGGTGCTGAACTACCTTTTCGCCAATTTTGGTAAAACCATTCCATTTGGCCTGCACCGGAATGTAGCGGTGCATTTCACCGTATAATTTGATGGTTTTGACAACCTCTAATTTATATGCTTTTAAGCCACAATTGAAATCGTGTAGGTAAACGCCCGACAAAGCGCGCGTCGCGGCATTATATAGTTTTGTTGGGATTGTCTTGGATATCGGATCGAAACGCTTTTGTTTCCAGCCCGAAACGAGGTCAAATCCTTCCTCGGTAATCATGTGATACAATCCTGGAATTTCATCAGGAGAATCCTGTAAATCCGCATCCATGGTAATGACAACTTGCCCGCTGGCTTTTTGGAAACCTTCATGCAATGCAGCTGATTTGCCGTAATTACGCGCAAATGAAATGCCTTTGACAGTTGGATATTGTTTCGCCAACTCTTGTAAAACTTGCCAAGAATTATCCTTGCTTCCGTCATTAATAAAAATCATTTCATAGGAGAATTGATTTTTCTGCATGACCTGATCAATCCACGAACATAATTCGGGAAGGGATTCAGCTTCGTTATACAAGGGTACTACAATGGATATCTGCAACATAGGTGGGCGTCAAACAAACAAAAATACAAATTTCAATGGATAAATTAGTCGAAAATCAGATAGTAAGGTCTTAATAAGTTAATGAACGCCGCGGAATAGGTATCATCGTTATTCTTTATGCAAAGAATTTCTTTCTCTATTTTGTCAGCATGAAAAGACCCTTGGGCCATCAAGCGCAATGTTTCATGCGTTGCTTGATGTTTGACCTCGCAGATTTGATTCAGGTAAAGTCCCCGTTTATTGGCCGCCTCTTCGAATTGCTTCATGCCTACTGGTGGGTAGAGCATGGTGAATTTTCCTTCGGGACTTAATGTACGCTGAATGCCTTCGGCCAATTCCTCCGGACTAAGCGTATCACTATGCATTGCTTGATTCTTGGATGCATCCGAGTTTTTCAAGTGATTGATGAAAAATGGGGGGTTGCAGATGATGAAATCATGTTGGCCTGTATATTCTGCAAGTCCTTTTGCTTGAATCTGGATATTACTTTTCGATAATGAAATCATGTTTTCTGTGGCCAATTTGGCTACATCATCCTGGATTTCAATGCCGGTAAATTGTGCTTTGGGGTGGGCTTGCGCCAACATGCCTATGAGCAGTCCGCAGCCCGTTCCGATGTCTAGGGTGTTTTGTTGGGGAAATTGTGCCGACCACGCTCCGAATAAACAGGCTTCTGTTGTTATTTTCAAGCCTGGCTTTCCGTGCGCGAGTGCAAATTGTTTAAACTGAAAAATGGATCTATTTTCGGCCATAATCTGCCGGATTTTCACCCCAATCTTCTGTTTCCCACTTTAAGATTTTGGTTGTGTAACTATTTGTTTTCAACCATTCAATCGCCCGATCGACTAACACAAACAAATCCTCCG
>CALLKB010000036.1 GCA_938008575.1 uncultured Cytophagaceae bacterium
GTTTCGCGTTTAATCGAGAAGGTTTGTGGGGCTGTTTTCCCAACTTGCATGACATCAATATTGACAAAAGAACCGGCACTTCCTTTCATCAGTACGGATGGGTCAGTTTCTGGCGTTTCACCTAATTTCGTTCCATTAATGCTAATAATTTGATCGCCTATCCCCAAACCCGCTTTGTGTGCAGGACTGTTTTCTTCAATGAAACTGATTCGATGACTTTGATTGATGTCAGATAAGATGATGCCAATTCCCTGGTATTTTCCAGTTGTCATCTGAAGAAATTCATCAATCTCACTCTCCGGATAGTAGACGGTATAGGGGTCAAAGCTCTTGAGCAATGCTTCAATGGACGTTTCGATTGACTTTTTTGGGTCAACTTCGTCCACATAATAGGTATTTAGCTCTTTGAAGACGGTTGCGTAGATGTCTAGGTTTTTAGCAATTTCAAAAAAACGATCACCCGGATTTGTGAAGGCAAGGAATAAGCCTGAAATGAGGATTAATCCTAGGAAAGAATGCTTAAATGAACGGGGATTTATTCGCATGGCTGAGGCGTGCTGAGTTCTTTTAAAATGCCAATGACTCTTTTTTCGATTTTCGCATAGGGTTCAATGACAGAACCAATATAGACAAAACCCAAGTAATCTGGTAATTTCTGGAATTCAGGTCCGATAAAATGGGGTTTGTTCAGTCGGTAAGCCTCCCGAATCCTTCTTTTCAATAGATTTCGGTCTACCGCTTTTTTGAATTTGCGCTTGGGAACTGAAATGATTATTTGGGGAGCTTGCAGATTTGCAGCTGAATTGGTCTTATACAAAACTCGAAAAGGATAGACAAAACGTTGTGAAACGCTTGTGCTATCCTTTTGGAATAACGAATCGATTACCTTGATTTGAGTTAATCGTTCGGATTTAGGGAAACTGAAATTCATGGCATAATTACTTATAGGATAAGTAAATGGCCTCAATCAGCTTGAACTAAATTATGGCTTATTTACCTCTTTTTTCGTCAGAAACAGACAACTTATGGCGACCTTTCGCGCGACGTGCTGTTAACACACGACGACCGTTTGCAGTAGACATACGCTCACGGAATCCGTGCTTGTTCTTTCTTTTACGTACTGAGGGTTGGAATGTTCTTTTCATTGCTTTATTAATTAAAATCCGATTTAGAATCGAATTGGGTTTGCAAAGGTACGGAAAAATATATTTTTGTCAAGTCTTCGCATAAAAAAATATTATAATGTTCGAATTAAGCATTGAGAGGGATTTTTATATCTTTGGTTTTTAATCGCATCAATTGAAAGTATCCATCATAACGGTATGTTACAATGCAGCGGCCACCCTCAAGCAAACGATTGAGAGTGTTCTTGCGCAAGATTATCCCAATGTCGAATACTGGGTGATTGATGGTGGATCTAAAGATGGAACAAAGGAGCTATTGGAGTCCTTCGGTTCACGGGTCAATTTTATTTCTGAATCAGATAAGGGAATTTACGATGCATTCAATAAAGGCTTGTCTCGCGTTTCCGGCGAAGTCGTGGGCGTAATTGGAGCAGATGATTTTTATCCGAGTAACGATGTAATTAGTCAGGTTGTTCAGTCGTTTGAACAAAGCCAAGTGGATGCCGTCTATGGAGATTTGCAATTCATTGATCCTGTTAGCCTAAAAGTCGTCCGCCAGTGGAAGGCCGGTGCCTATAAGCGCTCAAGTTGGTTGTTTGGATGGATGCCGCCGCATCCTACTTTTTATGTGAAGCGAAAGGTTTACGAGGAGTTTGGTCATTTCAAGACGCATTATACCTGTGCAGGGGATTATGAATTCATGTTACGGGTTTTATACAAACATTCGATTTCGGTAGCTTATCTGCCCAAATTATTAATGACGATGCGCACCGGAGGGACGAGTACAGCTTCTTGGAGACATCGCTGGGTCGCGAACCGAGAGGATCGCAAAGCATGGCGAGAGAATGATTTAAGGCCTTATTTCTTTACCGTAACCTTAAAACCTTTGCGTAAGATTTTCCAACTATTATCATAAAAAAACCTCTTCGATTGCTCGGAGAGGTTTTTCTTTTGTGTTTGAAACCGAAAGTTAAACTTTAATTTCAACATCAACACCTGATGGTAATTCTAATTTCATCAAAGCATCTACAGTTTTTGCAGAAGAAGAGAAAATGTCAATTAGACGCTTGTACGTACATAATTGGAATTGCTCACGTGCTTTCTTGTTCACGTGTGGTGAACGCAAAACTGTGAATTTCTCAACTTTAGTTGGCAATGGAATTGGACCAGATACAACCGCTCCTGTAGCTTTAACCGCTTTAACGATTTTTTCAGCTGATTTGTCAACCAATGTATGGTCGAACGACTTCAACTTGATGCGAATTTTTTGATTCATCTTGTTTGGTTCATTAGGTGAATACATGTCGAAAGAACCATTGACTCCGCCATGTATGTAATTTTGGTCTGCAAAACTACG
>CALLKB010000037.1 GCA_938008575.1 uncultured Cytophagaceae bacterium
TCACTCCAGCCAACAAACTTGGCCTTCTTAATCTGAAGTTTATCCATGAATCCATTGACATCTAAGGCCATTTGCGCATAGGTCAATACCTTTTCATCACTATCTGTTGTTCTTCCTTGCGAACGAGAATCAACGGCAATCACTTGATATTTTTTAGAAAACGCCTCAATCATTCCTCCCATCATTTCTGATGATCCATAGCCACCATGTAGTAGAATGAGAGGCTCCCCCTTTCCATATATTTCGTAGTACATGGAAATGTCGCCAACTTGAACGCGCTTCCCAACTTTCGTATTGGAGCCATAAGGGATTTGAGCAATAAGGGTTTGGGATAGAAATAATATCCCTAAGAATAATAGTTTCTTCATTTCATAATATTTAAAGACTAAAAACAACTAAGCTTTTTATTTACTGAGGCAAATCAGAATTATTCATTTCACGATGAACTTTCCATTTTCCGTTTTCTTTTTTCCAAACGATTAAATATTTCCCGTTGCCAAAACTTTCTCCACTTTTTGTTTTAAAAACAAAAACACCTTCCTCTGTCAGGTAATTTTCATCTCCCCAAACTTCCATGGTTGTGATTTTAAGTCCACCTACATTCGTATTTCGGATAAATGCTCCCCATGCCTTGATTAAATTTTCCTTCCCTTTTATCGGTTTCTGATGGTCCGCCATCAAATAGCCATCCGTAGAATAAATGGACGCAATTCCCACAGAATCTCCATTTGCCATGAAATTTTCAGCTTCACGATTTGCTGCTTCAATTTCACTTTTTGCCTTTGCTAAATCGAAGCTTGATTTTGTGTCGGATTGACAAGAAAACAAGCTTGCGACAATGACTGCTGAAAATAATAGTTTCTTCATTTCAATTGAATTTAAGTTTAGTTCTTTTTATACAAATACCACATGCAAGTACTCAACATCGCCGGCATCACAGAGCCATGCGTTTCATCCGCAAATTCGACAAATTTGGTTTCGATGTTTTTGTAATGGCTTTTGAGTTGATTGTCAAAATAGCGTAAATCTTCGATCGCATCTTTGGGCTCTAAGCTACCAAAGGATAAAAACACTTTGCCATTAAATTCTTTGTGCGTCGCAGCATAATTTTTTTCTTTCGAACGAATTTCATTATTTAAATGAAGGCGTTGCGAAGAGCTATTAATTCCAAAACGATTAAACATTTCTGGCGCTTTAAACATAAGGTCGGCAACCAGATAACCCCCTAAAGAATGTCCTGATATGCCTCGATTCCCATTAAAGCCATATTTATTTTCAATTAATGGAAAGATTTGTTGGGTCAGCGTTTGAAGAAATAAATCGCCTTTTCCTGAAACAGTACTTCCCTCAGGCAAGTGAAAAACCTTGGCGTAGATGACATCATTCAAGGTGTCTTTTGAAAAAGTGTAATCAGGCCAACGGTTGATCAACCATTCACTGGTTGTCTTTTCTGGACCCGAAATCGTTACAACAATCACATCTTCAATCAAGTTTTCAAACTGAAGCGTGCGATGCGCTCCGTGTGCGATGGCCGCTGCATAATACCCATCCAAAATATAATACACTGGATATTTTTTGCTGGCATCATAACTTACGGGCAATGATACCTCCAAGGTGTATTTTGTTTTGTTGAATGTGGATGTCAAATCATACTTTGCCGTTAAGTCTTTCGTCAACGGAAATTGCGCATAAAGCGATTGGGATAGAAATAATATCCCGAGGAATAATAGTTTCTTCATGGTAAATAAATTTATGGGTTAATTTTTATTGGAATAAAGTACACGCATGGTCCGACTGATCATCGCTGGGCCAACCGAGTTATGTGTTTCGTCTTTGAAAAGGACAAACGTCGAATTAAACCCTTGATACTTTTTCAAGCCTGCTTCAAATTTCAACAGATTATCCAAGCCATCTTCTAATTCCGCAATGGAGAAAAACACCTTCGCGTTTAAATTCGTTTGGCCGTAATTAGCTTCGGCTTGAAAAATGTCATTATCCCAAAATAAAAAGGACGGGCTGTTGATTCCAAATTTGGTAAATAAGCCATCTCTTTTGAATAAAAGATTGGCCACATACAAACCACTTAACGAGTGCCCTGAAATTCCCCTTTCGTTATTCGTGCTATACTTCGAATCGATCATGGGAATGATTTCATTTTTAATGATTTGATAAAATGTCTCTCCGCCTCCCGAAACCAAACCGGGCGATTTGATATTCCACATGTTCGAAAATGTACTGTCTTTCCTAGCTCGGTAGGTGAACGTATAATCGGTCCATCGTTTCACCAGCCATTCATAATCTGTTTTTTCGTCCCCCGCGATCGAAACTAAAATAAAATCATGAACCAAATTACCCATTTTAAGGGCTTTCATGGCCTCTTTGGCGATAGGAAACGCATAATAACCATCCAACAGATAAAAAACAGGATACTTCTTTTCTTTGGTATAGGTGGTCGGTAACGCTACCGAAATTTTATAGGTGCGGTGGTTTATGGCCGACGTCAAATTTATCTCGTCGGTGTGCATGGGCGCTGTGCTCCATTGGGCATTACCCAAACTAACACATGCAAAAAGCAAAATAATGGAAAGGCTGAATTTCATTTAGCTGTTTAGATTAGTTCTTTTTATACAAATACCACATACATTTATTCAACATAAGCGGGATGACCGACGCATGGGTTTCATCGGCAAATTCAACAAATTTGGTTTCGATGTTTTTGTAATGACTTGTTAATTGACCATCAAAATATCGAATATCTTCAATCATTTCTTTGGGTTCAAAGCTGCCAAATGAAAAATATACTTTTGCTTGATAGTCTTTGTTTGTTTCTGCAAATGATTTTTCAATATGTCTAATCTCATTGGACAGCCAAAGCCCTTGAAATGAGCTGTTTATACCAAAACGCTCAAACATGTTTGGCTTTTTAAACATGACATAAGCCACGAATTGTGCCCCCATGGAATGCCCAGATATCCCCCTTTTCCCATTGAAACTGTATTTGTTCTCGATAAAGGGAAGTATTTGATTGCTTAGGGTCTGTAGAAACAGTTCCCCTTTTCCTGAAACGGTGCTCCCTGCGGGTAGATTAAACATTTTTGCTTGTTTCACATCGTTTATCGTGTCACGTGAAAATGAAAAATCCGGCCACCTGTTAATGATCCATTCACTTGGCGTTTTTTCAGGCCCCGAAATTGTTACAACAACCACATCTTCGATTGAATTGTCTAGCTGAAGAAATCGATGCGCCCCATGTGCTATGTATCCCGCGTAATACCCATCTAAAATATAATACACGGGATATTTTTTATTGACATCATAGGTTACAGGCAATGATACTTCTAGCGTGTATTTTTTATTATTGTATTTCGAGGTCAAATCAAACTTTGCCGTTAAGTCTTTCGTCAAAGGGTATTGCGCATACATCGAATGAGCAAACAAGAGGACAAAAAAGAAGCAAATGTGTTTCATAGTCGTTGGGTAAATTAAATTGTAGTTATTGGTACATGCGAAAACCAAAATACGAAATCGCGCCAAAAGGGAAAATACAGTATATCAAACAGGACCATTCCATGCGCAATCATATAAAGGCCTACGATCAACGGAAATACCCAACGCGCTTTGGCTTGTTTACGTTCGCAATAAATGATCAGGAGAAAAACCACATAAAGCGTAAAAATCGTGGTCAAATAGGCCACAAATGGGTCGCTAATCACCCGAAAGGCAAAGCGAATAAAGGCCGGTTCGATGAATGCCAAACCTGTCACAATCATTCCCCGCGCATGTAATTGGTAATCCTTTTTGTACCGAATCGCAATGAAAAAAGCGGTCGCCAAAATGACCAAATCCTTGCATGAATTAAACGCCCCCACTAAATCATTATCCGTCAGCGGCCCTTGATGAGGTATGCGCGAATGGGTTAACAATAGGATCGAAATAAAGATCAGGGGAATCAGCAGATAGCTTATTTTTCCAAGCAAGCGATGAAGCGCTACTTGCTTTTTCCGAATTAAAATCGGTTGGATAATCAACAAGCTCATCCAAAGAATAAGCACCGTGGCATGGAAATGAAAATAGTAGGAGAAGTTGGCCGTTCCATTGAAAAATTTGGCAAAATACGATGGCCAAAAACCCAGGCATACCAACAGGATTAATCCGAAAAAGTAATAGCCTGATAAATCAAAGCGCAATTTTTTTACCTGTTTTTCCATGTGTGTAAACTTCAAGAATCAAGATAGTTTATTCCGATCAAGCGACAAATGTGACATCGAATAAACATGTTCCCAAAAAGGAAAAGGGAACAAATAACAAACAAAAAAGCCGACCAAGGGTGGTCGGCTTATACATTTAAAGATTATAACTTTTCCTCACCATCCAAAAATACCACTTATCCGAAAGTATCTTTCTTAGCATTAACAGCATGGGGCCTGGTTTACCTACAGCATAACGAATTTGATTACTATTGTCAGTTGCAGACTTAAAGATCATTCTGGCCACCACTTCTGGGCCTTCGGCGTCTTTCATTACTTTTTCTGCCGCTTCATTAAACTTTTGAATAAACCTGTCATATTGATTGGTGTCAGTAGGTTTAATAAACTGACGACTTCTTCCATAAAACTC
The DNA here is from genome assembly GCA_938008575.1 of uncultured Cytophagaceae bacterium. Taxonomy (GTDB): domain Bacteria; phylum Bacteroidota; class Bacteroidia; order Cytophagales; family Spirosomataceae; genus Aquirufa; species Aquirufa echingensis. The sequence goes on from CALLKB010000037.1 coordinate 4,618, forward strand.
TGTCACAATTGGACCTGGTTCGATGAGTTTCATTTTAATATTAAATTGATTTAACTCATAATGTAAGGACTCTGTAAAGCCTTCAACTGCAAATTTAGTCGCATGGTATATACTGTAAAGGGGAAAGGTAATTTTACCACCCATACTAGAAATTTGAATAATAGTTCCGCCTCCCTTTGGTCTCATCATTTGAATCGCTTCCCTTGTGACACGCATTAATCCGAAGACGTTCGTATTAAATTGTTTTTCAATAATTTCATCTGACATGGCTTCGAAAGTTCCATCTACGCCGTAACCTGCGTTGTTCACAACCACATCAATTTTACCAAACTCCTTTTGCGCAAACGACATCGCCATTTGAACACTTGCTAGGTTAGTTACGTCCAATGCGTATAATTTTACATTGGGGTACTGATTGAAATCTGTTTCGGTTTCCGGATTTCGTTGGGTAGCAATCACATTCCAGCCCCTGTTAGCGAATTCATAAACAGTTGCCTTTCCTATGCCACTAGACGTCCCGGTAATTAAAATGTTCTTATTCATCCTTTAATTGTTTGATTTTGAGCAAATCTATTGTCATAATTCCAAACCTACAACATTAGAGCATAGTCTATGGTTGACATTTATTTTTAATCCTCTATATTTGTTACATGCTTATAAATGAACTATCTAAAAGAACGGGGCTTTCTGCGCATACCATCCGCTTCTATGAAAAGTCGGGCTTGATTGAAGGCAAACAAAATGAAACGGTTAAATCGAATAATTACTATCACTACGATGAGGTGACCGTTGAAAAATTGGAGTTCATCCATGATGCCAAATCGGTGGGGTTTACCATCAAGGAAATAGGTCTAATGATTGATGCATGGTATAACCAAAAATATAGCAAAGCACAAAAACTGGAAATACTTGATGAAAAGTTGATTTCTTTAGACCAAAAGTTGAAGGAGATAAAGGAAATGAAGAAACAGATACTTCATTTCAAGGGTGATGTGTTAAATGATAGGTGCTAAGATAAAAAACAAAAAAGCCGATCATTTCTGATCGGCTTGCTCCCTCTCCTGGGCTCGAACCAGGGACCCCATGATTAACAGTCATGTGCTCTAACCAACTGAGCTAAGAAGGAATTTTGTTCCTATTGGGACTGCAAAAATAGGGGGACAATTCATTAAATGCAAGATTGCCCCCCATTTTTTTTGAAATTATTTCTTATCCGCTTTCTTGGCCTCCTTTTTCTTCACGACTTCACCATCCTTCAACTTCTTCGCAACCGTCGCATAAGGACCCGAAATGATCTCCTGGCCTTCCTTCAAGCCCGAGATAATCTCGATGTTCTCAAAGTCTGATATTCCCGTCTTCACAACGACTTGCTTAGCCTTACCTTTCTCTTCCACAAATACCACCTCTTTCGTGCTCTCCTTACGTTTCTTCGCCGCATTCGCATCGTCCTGTGTGGTTACCGCTGCTCCATCTGCTGGCTTCTCTTCGCCTTCTTTTGCTTCCGCTGGTGCACCTAATTCGCGTGTGGTTACCGCCGACAAAGGCACCGTTAAAATATTCGTTTTGGTATTTGTCAAAATCTCCACCGATGCCGTCATGCCTGGCTTCAAAGGATACGATAATTTTCCTTGGATCAAATCCGCATAAGAGCTGCGCAACACGCGAATCTTCACCTCAAATTCCGTTACCGCATCCGTCGTAACAGATTGCGCTGTACCCGACGAATTTGCCGAACTAGCCACTTCGTACACCACGCCCTTAAACTTGCGCTCAGACGAAGAGAATGCGTCTACATCGATTAATACCGTATCACCCAAACTCACCCGCGTAATGTCATTCTCATTCACATTCACACGCACTTCCATGTTATTCAAATTCGCGATGCGCAACATCTCCGTTCCCGCCATCTGTGAAGTTCCTACCACGCGCTCACCCAATTCCACATTCAACTTCGAAATAATCCCACTTTGTGGCGCATAAATCGTCGTCTTCGTTAAGTTTGTCTTCGCCTCTTTAAACGCTGCCTCCGCAGATTTTACGTTGAAGTTGGCCGCCTTCACATTCGCCTTCGCCGCTTCTAAATCTTGTTTGGCGACTAGATAGGCCGACTGGAACTGATCGAAATCTGAATCCGAAATCACCTTATCATTGTGCAAACGATTATTCCGATCAAAGTCTATTTTCGCCTTGCTCAATCGGGCTTCGCTTTGTGCTAATACCGCCTTACTCTGCTCTGAACTAGCCTTCATCGCATTCACCTGCGCCTCCGCACGTGCTAACAAAGACACATAGTTGTCCGGACGAATCTTCAATAATTCCTGACCGGCAACGACAGAATCTCCCTCAGCAACTTTCAAGGATACAATCTCCCCAGACACATCCGGCGACACCTTCACCTCAACCTCCGGCTGAATCTTACCTGAAGCAGAAACCTTCTCTACAATCGTACCTTTTAGGACTTTGGCATATTCCACCTCCGTAGGCTCCGCCTTCCCAATCCACTCCATCTTCTTCGCCAAAGCCAAGCCTCCAAAAATCAATATCACCACACCTGCGATGATCATCCATGTTTTTTTGTTATTCATAATCTTAATTGTTAGTCAGTCGCTAGTCAA
>CALLKB010000038.1 GCA_938008575.1 uncultured Cytophagaceae bacterium
GAAGGAGATTTAGTTTACTTGGTAGGAGAGTCTGTCAATGACATCGCTTCTTCTGAGTTCTTATATTCATACCGCAAGGTGAAGGCTTCGCCAGCACCGCATTTTGATTTGCCTACAGAGCAATTAGTTCAAAAAGGTATTTTGGGCTTAATCGAAGGTAAATTAATTCAGTCCGCGCATGATGTTTCAGATGGTGGTGTATTAGTTACGTTAGCTGAATCTGCATTCCCACGTGGTTTAGGTTTCGATGTAAAATCCGTAGCAGGTATTCGTCAAGATGCGATGTGGTTTGGTGAGGCACAATCTCGTGTGATTGTATCTGTTGCTCCAGCAAAACAAGCGGCATTCGAAGCACACTTAGCTGGTTTAGGTGTTAAGTCGACGCAATTAGGTACGGTTAAGGGTACGGATATGGTGGTTGATGGCCAAGTGGTAAGTTCCTTAGCGAAGGCTTCTGGTTCTTATTTCACGGCTTTAGAAACGGCCTTAACAAAATAATTCAAGATGAGCCGCTATGCACTGCAATTCGCTTATGATGGCGGCTCGTTTCATGGATATCAGATCCAACCGAATGCTCACAGCGTGCAGGCGGAATTAGAGGAAAAATTAAGTCTTTTATTGGGGGAAACAGTTGCGATCACAGGAAGCGGTCGGACCGATACAGGTGTACATGCTTCGCATCAAATCGCCCATTTTGATACATCGGTCTCTATCGATGATAATCTTATCTACCGCTTAAATCGCATGCTTTCGCCCGCTTTAACGGCACAAGCCATCTATACAGTGGCGGATGATTTTCATGCCCGTTTTGACGCGACATCACGTACCTATGAATACCGAATCACGCGGCATAAGGATCCTTTTTTGCGTGATTTTGCGTATTGGTATGAGGCGGATTTGGATCTGAAGGCGATGAATGAAGCGGCACAATTACTCTTGTCTCACACCGATTTTCAGTGTTTTTCCAAAGTGAAAACGGAAGTAAATACCTTTGAATGCACCATTATGCGTGCTTTTTGGGAGGAGCAAGGGGATCATTTAATCTTTACAATTGAGGGTAATCGTTTCCTACGCGGGATGGTGCGTGCGGTCGTTGGAACGCTGATGGAAATCGGGATGGGGAAATGGACGGCGGCCGATTTACAGCGTATATTAGCCTCTAAAAGCCGACAAGAAGCTGGTCGGGCGGTGCCTGCCCATGGTTTGCATCTCGTGAAAGTGACTTATCCGGAGGCTAGTTTTGGTGCCAGATGTTCATAATGACATCCATTAAGCTAGCTGCCGATTTAATCTGAATGCTTTTGGGTTTGTAGTTCAAGCCTTTTAAGTTGTATTTCGAAATCCAAATTTCTTTGAAACCCAATTTCTCTGCCTCAGCGATGCGTTGATCGATGCGCGTTACGGAACGTAATTCGCCACCTAGGCCCACTTCCGCCGCGAAGCATTTGGAGGAATCAATGATTTTGTCTTCATAAGAGGAAACGACAGAAAGACAGGTTGCCAAATCCAAAGCGGGATCATCTACTCGAATTCCACCGGTAATATTCAAGAATACATCTTGTGAACTCAGTTTATATCCGCCACGCTTTTCAATCACAGCGAGTAGCATATTTAAGCGTTTCCCGTCGTATCCATTGGCGGTCCGTTGGGCCGTTCCGTAGGATGTGGTCGAAACTAATGATTGAATTTCAACCAATAGAGGGCGGTTACCTTCCATCAATGTCCCGATCGCGACGCCCGAAGCCGGTTCGTCTCGCTGGGATAATAGGATTTCAGATGGATTCGTTACGGCGCGTAAGCCGGAGCCCAACATTTCATAAATGCCTAATTCTGACGTGCTTCCAAAACGATTCTTTGTCGTGCGTAGGATGCGGTAGATCATGTGTCGGTCACCTTCAAACTGCAATACGGTATCCACCAAGTGTTCGAGGACTTTCGGTCCGGCGATAGATCCTTCTTTGGTGATATGGCCAACTAGAAAAATAGGGGTGTTCGATTCTTTGGCAAAACGCATTAATTCCAAGGCACATTCGCGAATCTGTGATACTGACCCTGGGCCGGATTCGATTTGATCAGAGAAAAGTGTCTGAATGGAATCGACAATGATTAGCTCGGGTTCAAGATCCACCAAATGCTTGAAAATCGCCTGGGTATTCGTTTCCGTCAAGATATATAAGCTATCTGATTTTTTTTCCAGCCGGTCGGCGCGCAGTTTAATCTGTTGTTCAGATTCCTCACCTGTCACATAAAGGACTTTTGTTTCCGTTAAAGACAAAGCCACTTGCAACAACAAGGTTGATTTCCCGATGCCCGGTTCTCCGCCGATTAAAACGAGGCTTCCAGGGACGATGCCGCCACCTAGGACCCGACTGAATTCCGTATCATTGCAGGCGATTTTTGGTAGGCTTTCGAAGTCTACGTCTTGTAATAATTTCGGTTGGGGTTTGCTTCTAGCCTGCGAAGGGCTTTTCCAAACTTCCGCTGGGTGGGAGCTTACCTCGACTAATTCTTCAACAAAGGTATTCCACTCATTGCAGGATGGACACTTGCCTAACCATTTAGGCGCTTGATGCCCACAAGATTGACAGAAAAAGGAAGTTTTAGCTTTAGCCACAGGTACATTTTATTAAGCTTCAAAAATACGCTTTTCGTTTGTTTTTTCTTTTTTTTCGGTTGAAAAAGGATAATTTTACTGTTTCATTGTAAAATCCCTCAGAATCTATGCGCAAGCTTTTTCGATTAATTCTCCTCGTTGGATGTTTGAGTAGTATCACCACTGGTGTTTCGGCTCAATTTTTAATGCCTGCCCGTAAGATCACAGGAAACTTTTTCCGACTAGGAATTAAGGGTGGTGTAACCATGGCATCGTTAAAAACGGATAACTTGACCTATAATGGAATGAGTGATTTTGTTGTTGAAAATCTGAATGGGAAATCAGGATATACCGCCGGGGTTTACATGCGATTGGGAAGAAAGTTATTCGTTGAGCCAGAACTTTTGGTTTCCTATAAAAATGGCTCTTTTGATATTTTAAAGACTATTTCTACCCAAAGAGTGCAGTTTGACGTGCATTACACAAGTTTGGACGTTCCGATTATGTTGGGCTACCGATTAGGACCTTTGCATGTGATGGCTGGTCCAGTTGCGTCTTACAGCATGAATTCAAATAATACGATTGCTGAGGCCTTAGGTACAAATTTGGGGAGTTTGCAAGCTGCGACAACCAAGGCTTATATTTCATATACGGCGGGCGCTGGAATCGATTTATTAGGTTTAACGCTCGATGTGCGTTATGAAGGAAATGTGACCGATTTGTCTAAGACAGTCCCTTTGCCTCAAGGAGTGAATTTTTCTCAAAAGGCGTCCTTATGGCATGCCACGTTAGGGATCAAAATATTATAATTTTTTATGAACGAACAGATACAAGCGATTCAAGCGGAAGTTGAATCATTTTTGATTAGCAATGAGGCTGAATTAGAGCAATTTCGAATTGCTTATGTGGGAAGAAAAGGCCGTTTGGCGGCATTGTTTGATGGGTTGAAAGATGTTCCTGCGGAGAATCGTCGGGAAGTGGGTCAAGCCTTAAATGCCTTGAAGCAATTGGCGGAAGGAAAGTTTGCTTTGGCACAAGAGGCCTTTGCCGATAGCGATTCATCTGTACAAGTTCCGGATGATTTGACTTTAACGGATCCAGTCCAACACGGTTCGATGCACCCCTTAACAATTGTTCGTGCACGTATTTTGGAGATTTTCAATCGGATGGGTTTTTCCGTATCGGATGGTCCTGAAATCGAAACCGATTTTTACAATTTTACAGCCTTGAATTTTCCACCAAATCACCCAGCACGTGAAATGCAGGATACTTTTTTCATTGAAAAAGGGAAGGGCGAAATTCAAGATGATGTCTTATTGCGTACGCATACGTCCAACGTCCAAGTGCGTTTGATGCAATACCAAAAGCCGCCTATTCGATCGATTATGCCTGGCCGTGTTTTTCGTAATGAAGCTATTTCAGCGCGTGCACACTGTCTGTTTCACCAAGTGGAAGGGCTTTATGTGGACGAAGAGGTAAGTTTCAAAGACTTAAAAGATAGTTTATATCATTTCGCGAAAGAGATGTTTGGAAAGGATACCAAAGTTCGTTTCCGTCCATCGTATTTCCCTTTCACAGAGCCAAGCGCTGAGATGGACATTACGTGTTTGCTTTGCAAAGGCGATGGCTGTAATGTGTGTAAACAAGCGGGTTGGGTGGAAATTGGTGGTGCCGGAATGGTGGATCCCAATGTCCTTGAAAACGTAGGCATTGATTCGAAGAAATATTCAGGCTTTGCCTTTGGTATGGGAATTGAGCGGATTACGATGCTTAAATATCAAATCAAAGACCTTCGTTTATTTACGGAAAATGACGTTCGTTTCTTACGCCAATTTAATTAACAAGAATTAACCTGACGGATTGATTTCAATCCCTTTTATTTGAGTTTTAATTTCAAACTATGCAGCATTTTCAACGCAATAATAACCTCGTCGGTTGGATTGTTTTTCTCATTTCACTTGTCACGTATACCTTAACGGTTGAACCTACCGCATCTTTTTGGGATTGTGGGGAATTCATCGCTTGTGCGTATAAATTACAAGTTCCACACCCTCCAGGGGCTCCGCTTTTCTTGTTGATTGGTCGGATGTTCTCATTCCTAGCCTTAGGTGATGTGACGCGTGTGGCCTTCTGGATTAACATGATGTCGGTTGTTTCGAGTGCTTTCACAATCTTGTTCATGCATTGGACGATTGTGATGATTGGTCGGAAAGTCTTGAACAAGCCTTTTGCTGAATTATCAAAATCAGAAAGTGGAATCTTATTGCTTTCGGGTGCCGTAGGATCCTTGGTTTACGCTTTTTCAGATACATTTTGGTTCTCAGCTGTGGAAGCAGAGGTGTATGCGATGTCATCATTCTTTACTGCGATAGTCGTTTGGGCTGCGTTTAAATGGGAATTGGTGGAAGATGAGGCAAAGGCGAATCGTTGGATTCTATTCATCGCGTATTTGGTAGGTTTATCGATCGGTGTCCATTTATTGAACTTGGTTACTTTGCCTGCCTTGGCCTTATTGTGGTATTTTAAGAAGGAGGACAAGCCTACTTACAAAGGTGGTTTCATTGCGGTCATGGCTGGTTTATTCATATTAGGAATTATCAATTCGGGTATTATTCCAGGCTTGCCATCGGTGGCATTCTGGTTTGAATTGCAGTTTGTGAACAACTTAGGAATGGGTTATGGTTCTGGGGCAATTTTCTTCTTGATTTGCCTTTTAGCGGCTGTGGTTTTTGGTATACGTTATTCGTATAAGCACAACAAATTGTTGTTGAACATGGCCCTGTTTTCGTTTGTGTTTTTGTTGATTGGGTATTCGACTTATACGGTTGCATTGGTTCGTTCGGGCTATAATCCACCGATCAACGAGAATGATCCGAGTAACATTTTGAACTTCTTGAAATACTTAAAGCGTGAGCAATATGGTTCTCGTTCTTTGTTGTACGGTCCTGTTTATACGGCCCAAATTGAGGATTTCAAGAAAGGGGAGGATGTTTACAAAATGAAGGATGGTAAATATGTGGTGTATACGAATAAGCCAGAATATGTTTATCAGAAGGACCAACAAATGTTGTTGCCACGTGTTTGGAGTAATTCAGGCTCACATGTGCAGATGTATCAGGATATGTTGGGCATTCCTGCAGGTCAAAAACCGAGCTTTGGCGATAACCTCCGTTTCATGTTTACACACCAGTTGGGCAACATGTACACGCGTTACCTATTATGGAACTTTATCGGTCGGGAAAATGACTTAGAAGGTGCCTATGCGATTTCAAATCCTTTTGAGGATACGTCCAAATTGCCCGATGTATTAAAGAACAATAAGGCGCGTAACAATTACTATTATTTGCCAATCATCTTGGTGCTTTTAGGCTTCTATTTATTGTATCGCAAGGATGAGAAGGACTTTTTGGTAACGATTATGATGTTTGTATTGTCGGGAGTTGCCTTAGCGGTATACTTAAACTCTCCACCGGCAGAGCCTCGTGAGCGTGATTATATTTATGTGGGATCTTTCTATTTCCTAGCTATTTGGGCGGGATTGGGTGTCATGCAATTAGCGGAATGGTTGACGAAATTGATCAAATCTCCGCAGGTTCGTTGGGGTTTATTAGGCGTTTTAAGTTTCTCGGCGCCGGCTATTTTGGCCCAACAAAACTGGGATGATCACGATCGTAGCGGTCGGTACCACCAAATCGATTTTGCGAAGAATCTATTGAATTCTTGTGCACCGAATGCCATTTTGTTTACGGGAGGAGATAATGATACCTTCCCATTGTGGTATGTGCAAGAGGTGGAGGGATTCCGTACGGATGTTCGTGTATGTAATTTGTCTTTATTAGGGACAGATTGGTACATCGATCAAATGAAACGTAAGACTTATGAGTCGGAGGCTTTGCCGATTGTTTTGAAAAAGGATCAATTCTTGGAAGGCGTGAATGATCAAATCATGTACAATGAGAGTCCGAACATTGCAGCGATGTCATTGCCTGATTTCTTGGATTTGTTGCATCGTGATAGTCCATCGATTCAGGCGCAAACGCAAGGCGGTGAAATGATCAATACGTTCCCGTCTGATTCCTTGATTATTCCCGTGAATGTAGCACAGGTGGCGAATTCAGCTTGGTTCCCGAAAGAATTTGTAGGCTTTTTGTCAAATCAATTGGCATGGAAATTACCTGCGAAAAACATTTTCAAGGGCGAATTAATCCAATTGGAAATTATCTCCAACAATGCGCAGCAGGGCTGGAAGCGTCCGATTTACTTCGCTTCGACATTGCCAGGTGATCAGTATTTAGGATTAAAAGAAAGCATGCAGTTGGAAGGTTATGCTTACCGTTTGATGCCATTCAAAATTACGGGTGCCAAAGATGGTTTTGTGAATTCTAAAATCATGGCTGATAACATGTTGAACAAGATGTATTGGCGCGGTTTGAATGATGATAAGATCTATTACCATGGAGACTTTTACATGGGCATTCCAAGTGTGACATTACGTTTGAGCACGTATCGTTTGGCGGATCAATTGATTCGTGAGGGAAATATTCCATTGGCGAAGAAAGTGCTTAATCACTTGGATCAGGTAATGCCGGATAAGGTATTCCTTATGATCAATTCTCTGCGAGCATGGTGAGTT
>CALLKB010000039.1 GCA_938008575.1 uncultured Cytophagaceae bacterium
TTTTGCGTGACTTGCAAAGTGTCTTTGATTCCTTTTCGGTTACCAAAGGTTTGGCTATAGAATTGACCGATTTGAAATTCATAGCCGAAATCTACGGCATTTTTGTTCTGCTTATAATGGATCACGCCCCGACTGCTGACATTCGGCTCGTGCCGAATTTCAAAATTCCGGATGGTTGGGTTTTCCACTTTATTGACTTGAACGGAATTGGCTAGGTTGTATCCCCAGTTCCCATTCCAGGAGTTGGCAATATATATCCCTGTCCCAAATGATTTCAAACGGAAGGTCGCTTGCTGGTCGGCGGCACTAAAAAATGCACCAGCAGTCGGTCTTGCTTGAAAGGGATTTGCCCTGAACTGCGCAAGTGTGAGACCGCCTGGCGTTTGATAGGCGACATCAGTATAATAAGAAGTTACTTGGAGGGTTCCATTAATGCCAAAATTCTGGTGGTATTCATGGCTAAGGATTTGTTTCTTCATGGCCGACCAATCCCGCGCACCCGGTTGTTGCCAGAAAGATGCGTAGACCCGATGGCCGGAATGTTGGATATCCCATATTTGCTTATAGCCGCCTAATGAGTTTCCAATTTCTTGGTGCTCGATTTTGTTGGGTCCTTGCGGGCCGTTGAATAAAATACTGCCTCCCGTTCCTGCTCCGTACAAACCTCCGCTGGGTCCTTTGGTTAGGATGATTTGGTCCATCATGTCAGGTTCTAATACCGCCAAATAGGTATTATTCCCTGCATCCGTGAAGGGGATTTGATTCCAATACACTTTGACATTACGAACGCCAAAGGGAGCGCGTAACGAACTCCCTCGGATGGCAATGCGGTAGCTTCCTGGGCTTCGCTCTTCTAGTCTAACACCACTTTGTGTGTTAAGTGAGCTACTAAAACTGTTGCTTTGGATAGCGTGAATATCTTTTGCTTGTAGTACACCGAAGGCATCCGGACTTGATAGTCGGGTTCTATTTTGTTCAAGCACGCGTACTTCTACCTCCGCGAGGGTTTTTGAACTATCTGGAATACAAAACAGCCAAGCTGAAACAAGTAAGCTAAGGAGCATGGCTTAGAAATAATAGGTGAAGAATGTGGAGAATAATTGGGCTTGGGAGGATTCGATTGATTTTGAATTAGGGTTTTTGGCAGATCCAAAATTCAAAATTTCATAATTGAGCGCTATGCCATATTTTTTGTAATGAAAGTCGAGTCTACTTTTATAATTGATGGAATTGTCGGTCGTCAAAGACGAATAGGGTACTCCGATATATTTTCCATACAATGTGACATCGCGATATATGGGTTCAAAGACTTGTCCTTGAAGATTAATGGATGATTCCTTAAACTTCCATTCATAGTTGAGGCCTACACTTATTCCATGTAATGCATATTTTTCTTCTTCAATGTATTGTGTTTGATTCGAAGTGATTTTGCGTGCGAGCGATTTACTGTAAATAGCGAGAATAGGTGAAAATCCTGATTTCATTGGCCACTGAAAGCCTACTTCTGCCTGACCGCCCCGATAGTGGGAAGTTAGTGGTTCGGTAGCTGATAAGGGCATGTTATTAGGCATGAGAGGCGCCTCAACAAAGGTATATGTTTGACGATCCACTGGAGATGCGTCCACGTTTCCCAATGTTTTTAGTTTAACATAAAAAAGATGTTTTTTGCCAGGATTTTGATAGATGATTTGTGCCCCAAAATCAATGGTTGCTTGTTTTTCATGCCAATTGATAAAGCTTGTTCCAATGCTGGATGCGAAGCGAATTTTCTGGCCAAAACTCGTGAGACTAAACAATAAAAGTGTAATAAGGCTAAGCGTAATTCTCATAAGGGTTAAATATACAGCATATTACCAATATTTCCCTCCTTTTTGGAGTGCGAAAAATAAACCTCTAGTCACTATTTTTAGATGTGCGATGACTGTATGCCAAAAGCCAAAGTGTCTTTCCATGACTTGGAATCGCTCTTGCCAGGAACGTTTGAGGTTTTGAACGGAGGCTCCGCCGGTTAAATACCGGCAAATCGGGATAGTGAGCTGTATGGTTTTTTTGCTGCGTTTTAAACAGTGAATCTCCCAATCAATATCCGAACTAAGTCGGTAAGTCAAATCATACAAAGGAGCAATCGAACGCTTGACGATAAAGGATTGGTGGCAAATGACCATGCCATATTGAAACGATTTCCAAGACAAATTTGCCGGGATTTTATGCGGTGTCACTTCACTGCGAAGTCCCAGTTCTTTACCTTGTAGGTCCACGAATAATGCATCGCCCACGATGACGTCCGGCTGATTATTTATTGCTTCTAATAGGGAGTCAAGCGTATGGTTTGAAGCAAAGCAATCGCCTGCATTCATGAAAATCAGGTAATCACCCTTTGCCTGTTGGATCCCTTTATTCATCGCATCGTATATACCGCGGTCGGGTTCTGAAACGATGATATCAATGTTTGCTCGGTATTTTTCTACGATGGCTAGCGTGCCGTCTTTGGAAGCTCCATCGATGATGATGTACTCGATTTCTGTGCGATTTCCTTGGGAAATGACACTTTGAATCGTGCGCTCCACGAATTTTTCCGCCTGGTAGGTGATCGTGATGATGCTTAATTTAGCCGACATGCGTGTAGTATTTTACATGTTTTGCTGCAATAATTGCTTCTGCGTAGGATGATTCCGCTTTTTGGCGGGCAGCTTTTTCAGGTGCATTTTTCAAAGTCCAGCTTAATCCTTTCGCCAAGTCCTCAGAAGATTGGTATTCCGCTAGGTAACCATTCATCGTATGATCAATCATTTCAGGAATTCCACCAACCTTAAATCCGACGCAAGGTGTTCCGCAAGCCATGGCTTCCATGATCGTATTGGGTAGGTTTTCTTCCAAAGAGGGTGTGACAAACACATCTGCCGCTTGGTAGATTTGAATCATTTTTTCTGGGGAACTGATGTGGCCCAGCTTATGTGTTTTCAATGGCAGTTCCGGTATATCCTGCGCATTTCCCACTATGATCAATTCCGTGGTTGATTTATCTAAACCAGCTAATGCATTTTCCAAATAGTGAAATCCTTTTTTGGGAGCATTCACGCGCATGGCAAC
>CALLKB010000040.1 GCA_938008575.1 uncultured Cytophagaceae bacterium
ATGGGATTTTTAAATTCCTTCGTGAAACCCATCTTAAAAATTATCAGTTTCCCGATCACTTTCATGACCTTGGGATTATTTTCTTTGGTGATTACGGTAGCGATGGTTTACATCGTGGAAGCCTACGTCGATGGCTTTAAAGTGAATGGATTCATTGCACCCTTAATCTTCAGTTTTGTGGTGGGAATTACGAACTCTTTTGTAGGGCTATTTACGAAATAATCCCCCTTACCTTTGGCAAACCTTGGAGGATTGCCAAAGGTAGTGTTTGCATAAGCCAATTCAGTCAAACAAAAATCGATTATCAATTACTCGATAAACTTAACAACCATGCCTTTGCTGTTTCCTCATCTGTGAAAGATTTCATGGGAATAGGAGGCTTTTGGAAGGCAAAAAGAAGCTTCATAATCAAGGAAGACAGTCCGGGCTTTGACACCATAGCCATCGCCGAATAGATCTCGGGAAGAATCGATTTGGAATAATCCCGAGTAGTCTTGTCGGGCATCGGCGAGTTTTTTAAAAAGATTAATAAAGGCACCGGCTTATCTCCCGCAATGCTTTTGACCAATTCCTTATTCCTTTCCATCAAAGGAACTGTGCGCAAAACAGATTTGGAATAGGAATACAGAATTCCTGATTCATCTAAACGGTAATTGGCGATTTCCCCTTCTATAAGCTGCATAAATTAACTGATATCTTTCGAAGAAATACGAAAAGTCATTAATCCTGCCAAAGCGGCTGGGATCGCAAATACCCAAAAACTTTGCGTCATATCTAGGCCCCAAGCGACCAATAATCCCCCTAAAATCGGACCGATAATTCCGCCCAATCGGCCAGCACCAATCGCCCAGCCAACGCCCGTCGTGCGAATATACGTAGGATACATACTTGCGGCCACCGCATATAAACCCACAAATCCGCCTTGCACGCCAAAGCCCATCAAAAAGAATATCACTAACACATAAGGCGAATGCACGAAGAAGCCAAAAGACAACATAGTCACCGCCGTAAAAAGTAAAATCGTCCCAATCGTTTTCTTTAAGCCAAAACGCGACGAACAATAACCTTGCATCGGTATGCCCACAATGGCACCTAGGTTAAAAACGGTTCCGGCGTAAATGGCTGCCGACATGGAAAGCCCTGCATTCGTAGCTAATTTGGGAATCCAATTCAACATAAAATACAAGGTAGCGAAAGCTAAAAACAATGCGGCCCACAACTGAAAAGTAGAAATTCGGTAAGGCTCTTTGACCAGAATTTGAACACTTGGCTTTTCTTCTGCGCTCTGTGAAGCTGCAAATGACTCTTTGATAAATAGCCCAACCAGCGGTAATGACAAAAATGTCGCTAAGCCTGCTAGTTCAAAGAGATGCTCCCAACCTGATGTTTTGATAACCGTCGCAGCAACTAAACCTGATAAAACGGCACCCACCGGATAACCCGCAACCACCGTACTCACCCAAAAATTTCGGGTCGAAACAGGTGAATTTTCAGCAGTTAAAGCCGCCGTCGTAGCCATCATCGCACCAATGCCCAAACCACTGATGAAGCGAAAAATCATCAACAAATTCACATCCGTGGCATAAGATGTCGCATAAATACAAGTAGCCATTAATAATCCCGCAATCAGCATCGTGGATTTCCTACCAATCCGGTCGGCAAACGGTGCTAAAAAGATCGCCCCTACGGTCATACCCACAAGACCCGAAGAGAATACAACCCCCAAGTTGGCGGGACTAATACTCCAAGCTTTCGCAATAGCAGGAGCGGCATAGGAAATGATGAGCACGTCCATGCCATCCAACATATTCATTAAAAAACAAATGAAAATTGTGAGGTATTGCTTAGTTGACATATCCAAAAGAAGGCTTCACGCCCGTTTTAACCCAGTTACGCAAGGCATCAAAAGCCTCACCCGTTTGTTTATCTGTAAATTGGCAATGTGCCTGTCCATTCGTGTATTTGACCGTAAAATATTTCCCACGACCCTGCGCATGAATCATGTTTTCGAGATTCGTAACCGCATAAGAAACAGGAATCAATTGATCATAAATTGTGTGCATTAGCACGATTGGCTTATCGATTTTCCCAGTCCGATCGTAGCGCGCGAAAAGTTTCTGCGGATCCTGCGTGGATGCCAAACGCTCTGCTTTTCTGTTTACTTCCAGATTATCCGGAAATCCAGAATAGACCGTTTGCGTATTGTCAAATGGGTTACCATTGAATTTTAATGCCAAATCACGCAACACATTTTGGTTGAAAAATAAAGAACCTGGTAAATCAGCTAATTTCAAATCAAAGCGTTTCGCAAAAGCGACTGCTAGTACGGAATCTTTAGCTAAAATGGCTTGTTTGATGGCCGCCATGCGCGAACCTGCTTGAGCAAATGAAACAAATTGTATCGCGCTTGTTGGGTCAAAAATTTCCTTCAAGCTAGGAACGATTCCCGGAAAAAGCCCATTAAACGTCGCATACATGTCATATTCTTTGCGGCATTGTAGATAAGGTCTAGAAGCCAAAGGGCAAAGGGGTAAACCGCCTTGGTAATGCTGCCCAAAATTTTCCAATGTCGCAACCGTAATCCCGCCGCCCATCGAATGCCCCACCATAAACGTGGAATCCGGTTGGCCCACCTTTTTAACAAACGCTTGGCGCAATTCTTCCGTGGCATCAACACCCTCAGCCAGAGCGAACCCTTGAATGGGATAATCAGAGGCAGCGATCGCAAATCCGCGATCCAAAAAGGGTTTTAGTCGTTGGGCCAACTGAGCATTTGCGCTAGCTGGTGGGGTGCCCATGAACTGGTAACCATGTGCATACATGATTAGCTTTTTGTTCCAATTTGCGGGGATGTGTACTTGATAATCGCCTCCCTTGAGAACACCTAGGTCAACCGCCTTTTGTGCGTGTAGCGAAAGGGCTAGCAGGCATAAAATTGCTATTTGCTTCATTATAGTAATTTATAAATTCGGATTTTCACAGCATCAGGCATGCGTTCGCCGGTGCAAACAAAAATGGTATCATTGATCCAAGCATATTTGCTCGTTAAAGGAGCTTCTAATTTGGGAATCGCGCGGAAATAATATTGACTGGCATCCACTTTTTCACCTTTGGCAATACGCGCTGCGACTTCGGGAGTTGCAACACGAACACCAATGTTTTTCACATAAATGATGGATCCGTCATCTGCCTTGAATTGATAATGCGCTTCCAATTCTGCAACGCCATCTTTCCGGACTACTTGCCAGTCGGCACCTCCATTAAAAATCTCTCCTTTAATTCCAGGGCCATCCACTGTCCCACCAATAATAGGAATAATCCGACGCGTTCCATGGGCCGTTTCACCTACGGTTAGTGCGGGACTAAGTTTTACTTGCAATTCGCAGAAAAATTCGAGTTTGGGGGCGTCTTGAGCAAAGACGGTAGTCATACTGAATATCAGCAAGATGATAATTTTTTTCATGGGTTTAGATTTATCTCCCTCACTTAGCTTTGGCAAACCTGGGAGGATTGCCAAAGCTACGGGGAAATAAGGAATTTTCGATGGCTAAAAAGCATTTTATCAAGAAATTGGAGGCTTAATTTCTCCGAAATCTGCTAACTTCGCGATACGCTGACGGGGTCGGTGACCACCGGCAGCGTATAAAACTCAATGAAAAAGAAACTACGTATTCGTTATTGTCCACAATGCCATTGGTTATTACGGGCAACGTATGTTGCTCAAGAACTCTTAACTACATTCGAAAAAGAACTTGGTGGCATTTGCCTCGAGCCGAGTGATACAGCTGGTGAATTCGCCATCCTTTGCGAAGACGATGTCCTCTTTGACCGAAAAACAAATGGGGGTTTTGAGGAAATCAAGATAATCAAACAACTTGTTCGGGATTATGTTTGTCCGGAAAAACCCTTAGGGCACAGCGACAAATGATAGGTCTCGTTTTAGCTGGCGGCAAGAGTTCTCGAATGGGACAAGACAAAGGCCTTATGCATGACGAATGCGGGAATTCCTGGGCTAAAAAAGCACAACAATTATTAATTGAATCCCAATTAACTTGCTACATTAGTATAAATACGAGACAAAGGAAATCATACTCAGAACTTTTCCCTCCAAAAGACTTGTTGGAGGATCTCGAAAATATCTATGTTGAGGGCCCACTAAAAGGTCTTTTGAGTGCACATGTCCGATTTCCAAGCGAAAATATTTTGGTAATTGCTTCTGATCTTCTTCACCTACAAGTTATGCAGATCTCACACCTCATTTCTTTTCAAGCAAATGATACAAAACATGAGATATGGGTGTATGGAAATCAAGCCAAACCAGAGCCCCTTTGTGCAATCTATTCAGCACATATTTTAGCCAAAATCATAGCGAATCCACCCGAAAAATTTAGTTTAATGAGTTTGCTTAAAAGGCACAAAACAGCATTTCTAAATATTCCGAAAGATGAAATTGCATGTTTTACCAACTTTAATTACCCACCAAGTGAAATGCTGACTTAGGCGATTCACATAATTCACAGCAATAATCCGAAGGCAAATCTTCAAAAAACGTACCCACCGTAATACCTTTGCCTATATCGCCATAGGCTGGATCGTACCGGCTTAAACAATTCTGACAAAAATACCTATCCTCTTTTAAATTTTCGTGTATACGTATATCGGGTAAAAGCGATTGTTGAACTTGGGAAGTTCGAAATTTATAAAATGACAAAATTGCACGACGCAATTGTTCTCCCAAAACAAATTTAGGTACTCCCTTGCAAAACAAAGAGCCCGTACGCTGATTTGGATTAAAATCATGTGCGCACATGATATCATAAACCTGAAATAATCCCCATAAAATGGGTCTAGATCGAATGACAATGCCACCAAATACCTCACTTTTCGGTCGAGTTTTGATCCCAATGCTCAGGCCGAATGATCGTGTATCTTCGATACTCAATTGGCGGACCAAAAACTGTTTCAAATCCAAACCTGCAGGGCTATGATCTTCTAATTGAAAATTTAGCTCATTTGCGGCATGTCGCATATTAATTTGATGCTTTTCAAGCAATAAATTCCATGCGCCTTTATCCTTTTCCTCTATCCCCTTAATCATTAATGTTTTCCAGGGTGTAGATCCCATTTGGCCAACTTTTGTATCCAAACACAATTGACAAGCCTCCCTTAAAAAATCACAACTAAACAATTCTTTTCGCCTATAAATCCCTAACCAATATCGATTATTGTATCGATTCAAGCCCTCATAATAAGGCAAATTAAATGCTGGCAATTGAGCGGGCAAAATCGCCGAACGAATGACAAAATCTTTCAATTCCATTCGTGACATTAATTGCTCTCCATTTGCCTCTACCTGATCATAAAATGATTCACGATCAGCGAGTATTAATTCCTCTAAATTTTTCGAAAAGCTTGCTACATCCTGCGTATATACAATTGAGGTCCATTCATAAATCACATTAGTTTTGGGAAATCGAATAAACAAATGCCAAAAATGTGCTTCAGTTGCTGACGCTACCCAATTTATATTTCCAGTCAATAAAGGTGTAAAACTTTGATTACTATCTGAAATATTGATTTTCAAAGTGGGTAAATAATCAATTCCATCCAATATGTCTCGGTAAACACCTTCACTAAGCCAAGTATCCTGAATAAAAACTTCTTCAGC
Source organism: uncultured Cytophagaceae bacterium (assembly GCA_938008575.1). Classification (GTDB taxonomy): domain Bacteria; phylum Bacteroidota; class Bacteroidia; order Cytophagales; family Spirosomataceae; genus Aquirufa; species Aquirufa echingensis. Next base: position 5,669 of record CALLKB010000040.1, read on the forward strand.
TGGATAAGAACTTACAATATTTGGATATAATTCCTCGTTGATTTCAAACCGAATTTCTGTTTGGTCTAAAATCGACACTAAATCTCCTACCATATCTGCTTCCAAAGGTATCAAAAGCTGCTGACGCAAACCAAAGCGAACCTGCCGAATTTTCAATCGATCCAGGATGTTTAATATTTCCAACAAATCCCCAGGCGAAATAATCCCCCCAAGAAAATTAATCTTTACATAGCTCATACTAATCCAAATTCATGCATCGCAATGGGAAAATTTTTATTTTCATGACTGGGATTTGTCAATTTTAATAAACTGAATCGTTGCAAATTACTCAAGCCATTCCAAGCACCTACCGATATTTCCCAACCGAACTCACGAGCTTTGGCAGCCATCCTGATAGGCACTTCGGGTCCTTGATGCCAAGCATCCAATATTTTTTCAGCTGGTAACTCTGCTGCTGCTTGACCCGTATATTTTTCAATCAACTGAGACAAGTAATGAGCATAAAGTGCTTGATCTGCTTTGGATTCACATGCGTACAAGGCCAATGCTAACTTTTCGTCCGAGCTAAACTTTGCCCAAGCGGCTAATTTCAACTTTATACGCACAGCGTCTAATTTAAAACGAACTGCCATGGGTATACAACGCATGTTCGCTTCCATGAAATCTTCTTCAAACATGAAATATTCTATACCTGATTTACCTAAGAAAATAGATGGTTCCATAAGATTACGATTGTTTCAAATTTCGTTGCAAAATTGATTTAACTTCAGGCCGACAACTTCCACAACCCATGCCCGCCCCACTTAACTGACATAATTGCAGATGATCCGTACATCCCGCTTCAATTTTAGCGATCAAATTCCCTTCCCCGACCCCATTGCAAGAGCAGATCAATTTTCCTATGACAGGCTCAGATGTTTCACCTGATCGCAATAAAAGTAACCGCTTTTCGCTTAACTCAATTTTCTGCTCAATCAAATTTCGAAATTCTAGGAACTCTCTTTTATCTCCTATCAAAATGGCTCCAATTAGTCGGTCGTTGTGAATGATACACTTCTTATAATATCGTTTCGCCTTATCCACAAAAATCACCTCCTCATAAGCCGGGTCTTTAGGACATTCAACTACCCCCATGGAACATAAATCCGTCCCCTGCATTTTCAAAATATTCATCAATAATGATCCCGAATATTGCTTTGAAATATCTCCACTGAGGTAACGAGCAACCACTTCTGCTTGTTGTTCTGCGGCCGCAGTAATCCCATACAACGAGCCTGCACATTCGGCAATTTCACCAATAGCAAAAATAGAAGGATCACTCGTCTGTAAATATTCATCCACACATACCCCACGTTGAGTAAGTAAATCCGCCTCTTTTGCCAATTCAATATTAGGAATTGTACCAATTGCAATTACAATTCCCTGAGCTTGTAATGTCAAGCCACTTTTTAGTCGGACACCTTCTACGGCATAGGTACCCAATACGCGTTCTATTTCGTCATTGTAATGGATAGATATCCCTCGATCTACTAATTCTTCATGCAACAATTGACTCCCCAATGGATCCAGTTGACGATCCATAAATCTTGAATTTCGGTGCACCAAAATTACAGGTATCTGCATTTCCTCCAATGAAGCTGCCAATTCAATACCCAGCAATCCCCCACCAACAATGATAACCGGGCCCTTCGTTGGATCTATATGCGCTCGAAAGCGGTCAGCATCCGGCCTACTACGCATCGTAAAAATTCCTTGTAAAGGTGGCAAATCCTTTAGTATTGCAGGCCGACTTCCTGTCGCTAATATCAGAATATCATATGCATGGATATCCCCGTTCGAGTCAGTTACTGATTTATTTTCGCGATTAATGGATTTGATTGCTAATCCCCGATGCAAGGTAATGGCATGCTCAACTTCCTCATCGTCCGACATCTTCACTAAATTCATCCATGGTAATGTCCCATTGATATAATCGGGTAATAAAACCCGGTTATAAAATGGCAAATCCTCTTTACTGAATACAACTATTTCGTCTTCCGAATTGGCTAATCGATACGACTTTACAAATCCGCATGCGCCAGCACCGGCACCTATAACGACTATTTTTTGCTTCTGTTTGATGAAGGCTTGAACCGAAACAGCCGAAAATTTAAAATCAGGCTCTTTACTTTTCGGATCCACAAGTGAAGATGTCAAGTTATTCACGCGATTATCATCTCGACCCGCAATTTTTCCCCAGTGCATAGGCATAAAGACACCTCCAGGTTTTATGTTCTGACTAAGCTTGGCTTTAACCCGAACAAATCCACGCTTATTTTTAACTTCCACTAAAGTCGCTTCTTGAATTCCAAGTCTAGCTGCATCCGATGGATGTATTTCCAAAAATGATTCAGATAGATGTTGTTTCAATTTGTTCACTTTCCCAGTTTTTGACATCGTGTGCCACTGATCCCTTATCCGACCTGTATTTAAGATAAATGGATATTCATCACTACACTTTTCAGAAGTATTTTCATCTGATACGGCATGGATTTGGGCTTTACCAGAAGCAGTATAAAAGTGATGGTCTGTAAATAAACGAGGTGTTCCAACTCCTTTAGAACCGCTAGGGTATGGCCACTGTACTGTTCTTTTTTCTTTTAAGATTGTATAGTTCAAGCCACTTATATCGATGTGTGTCCCAGCAGTTAATTGAGCATGTTCATCATAAATCTCACGAGTTTGATTAAAGTTGAAACCAGCATAACCCATTTCTTGGGCAAATCGGCAAATAATGGTCGCATCTGGGAGTGCTTCCCCTGGTGCATCAACTAGTTTAGGTAAGTAGGAAATACGCCTTTCTGCATTAGTCATCGTTCCTTCTTTTTCGGCCCACGCAGCCGCAGGAAAAACTACATCAGCATATGCTAATGTTTCAGCACAATTCGATATTTCTTGTACAACAACAAATTTGGCTTTTTTCAAACCAGCCTCAACAAGATGCACATCAGGCATACTCGTCAAGGGATTAGTACATATAATCCAAACAGCCTTCAAGGTCCCCGCTTCTAAAGCACTGAACATTTCCGTTGCACTTAAACCTGGTTTCGATGCAATCCGACCTGAAGGTACGCCCCAAAATGCTTCTACCTCTTCCCTGTGAGCTGAATTCAATAAATCACGATGTGCAGGTAATAAATTCGATAAACCACCCACCTCTCGGCCACCCATCGCATTAGGCTGACCCGTCAATGAAAGTGGTCCAGCCCCGGGCCTGCCTATTTGCCCCGTAATTAAATTCAGATTAATCAACGAAAGATTTTTGTTCACCCCCACAGCACTTTGATTGAGGCCCATAGTCCACATACTCATATAAGCCTTTGCTCCAGCTATAAAACTTGCTGTCTGTTCTATAGCTGCTGTTGAAACTCCACAAATCAAAGCCGCCTCCTCAATAGTTCGCAAAAAAACAGATTCGCGATATGCTTCGAATCCTTCCGCATGTTGCTGGATAAAATGTTGATCAACCGCCCCCATTTCGATTATTAGTCTACCAATAGCATGATGCAAAACAATATCTGTTCCAGGATTGACCTGAAGGTGAATATCAGCTAGTTCACAAGTTTGCGTCTTGCGTGGATCACTGACAATGATTTTAAGTTGAGGATTTCGTTCCTTGGCCGCTTCAACGCGCCTCCAAAGTATGGGATGACACCAAGCAGGATTTGCCCCTGCAACAAATAGTACATCCGCGAAATCTAAATCCTCAAAAGAAACAGGCACAGAATCCTCTCCTAAACTCAACTTATACCCAACAACTGCAGAACTCATACAAAGGCGTGAGTTAGTATCAATATTATTGCTACCAATATACCCCTTAATCAACTTATTAATCACATAATACTCCTCGGTAAGACATTGACCTGATGCATAAAATGCGACAGAATCAGGACCATATTGCTTAATCAGAGCCTTAAATACGGCAGCTGTGCGTTCCATGGCTTGATCCCAACTAACCCGCTTTCGGGCTTGGTTTTTGCCATATCGAATTTCTGGATAAAGTAATCGATCAGAGGAATCGTTAACGGTATAATGTAAATTCATTCCTTTACTGCACAGTTTGCCATCATTGACTGGATGACCTTTTTCCCCTTCTACGTGCAGCCGACCTAATGGATCTTTTTGAATAGATACACCACAGCCAACACCGCAATAACAACAAGTGCTTTGGTGCTGTGTAAAACCGGCTTTCAGGTGTTTTTCCATCGTTTTATATTTAAGCCAATTGTAATTCTACCGACTTTTTGGATTCCGAAAAACGGGTAATAAAAACAATCACCGAAACAGCTATAGCAATAAGACCGATGTACCCAAAGGCTTGCATATAAGTAATGGTTTCACTTTTAAATAAAAATCCAAATAACATACCTCCAACATTTCCGCCGGCCCCTACCACACCACTCACCAGTCCAACATTTTTTGAGTTAATAAAAGGAGTAATAGCATAGGTAGTTCCATTAGCCATTTTTAAGAACAAGGCAAAAGTGACCATTGACAAAATTGCTAATGTCATATTTCCTGCATTAGCAAAAAGTAGCAAACCTAGACCTTCCAACAATAAAACAGATGCTAACAACAAACCTTTTCCTCGCATTCCATAGCTTCGTCCCACCCGATCAGCAAATATGCCCCCAAGTGCGCGAGCAAAAATATTCATAAAACCGAAAGCCCCAGCCCAGAAACCAGCAGCGCTTTGACTTAGATTATATTCTTGAACAAAATGCAATGCTGCCACATTATCAAATGTAATCTCCATACCAAAACAAACAGCATAGGATAATGCCAAAGCCCAAACTCGCCAATCCTTAAGTACGGAATAATCTGTTTTTGTTTTCGCTTGAACTTCGCGCTCAATCTCATCGTAATTCCCTGCTGGTGTATCTTTAGTGAAATAAAAATAAACAAAAGCCATGATAAGCATCATCACACCAGGCAAAATCATCGCATACCTCCAAGCATCCGCTTTCACAAATCCAAAGCCAACAATCACTGAAAAAACGATTGGCATTAACATGTTTGTCACCCCACCACCTAAATTTCCCCAACCACCAGCGACTGCATTTGCTGTTCCTTTCAATGCAGCTGAAAACATCATGGAAGTATGAAATTGCGTAATAACAAATGATGCGCCTATAATGCTTATGGCTAATCGAAACAATAAAAAACTCGTGTAGCTATCTGCTAATCCCACGCACATGACAGGGATAGACCCGATTAACAATAATGCAGTGTAGGTTTTCCGAGGTCCCCATGTATCACATAACCGCCCTATAAGCAACCGTGCTATAATAGTTCCCGAAACTGAGGCAATGATGATATTTCCGATTTGAGGTTTCGTCAAATGCAAGGTTTCTTTGATTGTTGGCATCAATGGTGCTAAACCAAACCATCCAAAAAAACAAACAAAAAAAGTCATCCAAGTGATGTGAAACGTGCGCATTTGTATGCCACGGAAAGAAAAAATACTTAATTTTTCGAGAGGTTTAATCGTATTCATCTTGTATACATTTAGGTGGATTAAAAAATAACATTCAATTGTAGGTAGGCCCAAGAGGCCTTTTTCTGTGCGGTGCCAGGATTTAAGTCCTTCGCAAGGACCATAGAGTCACTAGCATGTAGGAAGGAATAACCAAATTCGAGTGTACTGAATTTATTCAGGGAATAGGTACTTACCCAATCCATCTCAAACCCGAGATAAGGATCTATTTTCTGTCCATCCATGGCTTTTTGATCTGCCGCCAAAGCGAAATAATGGAGGTCGATTCCTGAATTAAATCGTTTATTCGAAGACTGATATTTGACCTTTAAATATGCATCAGATAACCCTCCTTTGGGAGAACCTGTTCCTGCATAGAAATAATCCATCAATCCCCAAAACTTATGTGGAGTTCCGTACAATGGGTCAAATCTCCGATTCATTTTCGAGCTATCAAATGCATCATTACCCGAAACCAAATCCCAACCCGCTACATATGCTATCTGTTTTGGCTGATATGTGAGCACGAAAGAAGAAGTGTACGCATTCAAATTAAGTCCATCCTTGTCATGACCCGTTTGATAATACATCGCAGCATAAAGCTGAATGACTTTTGATAATGGAATCGTTAGTGTTGAACCCAAAGTCCATCTGGCATGAAGGGTGTTCGAATGGTAACGTCGCCCATATACATATGCCGTATCTTTTCCTGCAATTGTACGTAAAGAGTCCACTTGAAAAGCACCAAACTGGTCGCTAACGACTAGCCCAGACCACTTGGCTTTTGCAATATTTTTAGCCAAATGTAGAAATTGAAGCGATTTATAATTTTGACCTAATGCATTTGTCGAAGGAGGATTTATTAACCCGGCAGAACCTGTCTTGCTAGATATACCATTGGCTGCAATCAATGGAACAAAACCCGACGGGGTTGGAACTAAATTACCTTTACTATCCTTGACATATGGCAAGACATTTCCTGGTACATAATAGGTGCCATCTGTTTGAAATGCATCAGTATTTTGATTATATGCAATACCAAAATCAACACGCCATCCTTTGTGAAGCATTTTGAAGACCATCGCATCATGTCGGCGAGCTTGTTGCAACCAATCCAGATTACCTAAAAGTCGGGAATCGTCATAGACTAATTCTTGCCGGCCAATCTTCAGACCCAAGTACTCTACGAATCCCGGCAAACTAGTGTCTTTTTTGTTCATCAAGGAAATTTCAGCCCATGCCTCATGGATACTTAAACGAGCACCTTCAGCAGTAGAAATTGTAGAGGCATCTTGACCCCATACACGCACGTCCTGAATTGATGCTTGAAATTGTACTCGATTACTTTTAAATGCACTTGTCACCCTAGCCCGCTGTGATATAAAAAAAGCCGGTTCATTCGTATTAAGGCGCAAAGTTCCAAACCCATCGCGGTATTCAGCACGGTTACGAAGTTGGCCCGACCAGGTTAGCTGTCCGAATGCCTGGCATCCGAAAAGCAGAAATATCCAAAGTAATTTATAGTTCATCATCCGTAATACTTAGGAAAACTTGATCATCATCCACACGTACTTGATAGGTTTTAATGGCGCATTCATCACCACTCAGACATTCTCCTGTTTTTAAAGAAAAGGTCTTTTTGTGAAAGGGGCATGCCACTTTGGGCTCATCTCCTTGGGATCCTATCATCCCTCGACTTAATGCCATTTGATGCCGGTGTGGACATTCATTTTGTGTTGCATACCATTCACCTCTTCGCTTAAAATGGAATAAAGCGATTTGTAAGTCAGCTACTTTAACACATACGCCTCCATTCTCAGGAACATCTTGTACCGAACAAGCGTGAATCCACTTGTCATTCATTGTATCTACCATAGCGATATTATTTCCAGGCTTTCGCCATTTTTTGTTCACGTAATTCGTCAAATTGTACTGTGGGGTCTTTTTCTTCAGGTGCGTTCACAAAGTGACTGAAGCGTTTTCTGAATGCAGGATTTTCAACTGCGGCCTTCCATTCACAGACATAATTATCGACCAATGATTGCATCTCAGTTTCTAGTTCTGCCCCTAAGCCTAAGCTGTCATTGACTACTACGTTACGCAGATAATCCATTCCACCCTCTAGTTTATTTAACCAAGTAGCTGTTCGGGTAAGAGGGTCAGCCGTCTTAATGTAAAACATTAAGAATCGGTCGATGTAGCGAATACACGTTTCACTATCCAAGTCACTCGCTAATAAAAGCGCATGTTGCGGCTTCGATCCGCCATTCCCACAAACATGTAAATTCCATCCTTTTTCTGTGGCGATGATTCCAAAATCTTTACTTTGCGCCTCAGCACATTCGCGAATGCAACCAGAAACCCCACCTTTAATTTTATGCGGAGCACGGATGCCTCTGTAACGCTCCTCAATTTGAATGGCGAAGGAAACGGAATCATGTAAGCCAAAACGACACCATGTACTCCCAACACAACTTTTTACGGTTCGCAAAGCCTTACCATAAGCATGTCCACTTTCAAAACCAGCAGCAATTAATTGTTCCCAGATTGTAGGCAAATCTGACAAGTGAGCACCAAATAAATCGATTCGCTGACCTCCTGTAATTTTGGTATATAAGTTAAATTCTTTGGCAACTTGACCTATGACAATCAACTTATCAGGCGTTATTTCACCACCAGGGATACGTGGAACTACGGAATAAGTGCCTCCTTTTTGAATATTGGCTAAGAAACGGTCATTACTATCTTGCGCAGTATCATTGCCTTTATCGAGTATTAATTCATTCCATAGGCTAGCGAGAATGGAAGCTACTAATGGCTTACACGTCTCGCAACCATCTCCTTGACCATGCACAGTTAATACTTCATCATAGGAACGAAGGTCATGTAAACGAATAAGATCCATTAATTCTTGCCGACTAAACTCAAAATGTTCACAGATCACATTTCGCACATATATTCCTTGCGCCTTCAAAGTATGATTAATAATATCTTTGACCATAGGAACACAACCACCGCAGCCGGTTCCTGCCTTACAACATTTTTTAATATCGTCTAACGTGGCAGCCCCTTCAAGCACATGACTGGAAATATCTCCTTTGCTCACAGCTTCACAGCTACAAATCACGGCCTCATCAGGCAAACTAGTAACACCTGCCCCTCCATCGTGCTCTCCCCCACGCGCCCCCAAAAGAATATCCTCCGGATTAGGAGGCAACACCACTTTGTTTTTACATGTTTGTAACAACATGTTATATTGGTCTGCATCTCCGATTAATATACCACCTAACAATTCTTTCCCATCAGGACTAATATTGACACGCTTATAAATACCTTTATTTCTATCTTCAAAAACAATGGTGTGAGCATCATTACCCGTTACAAAAGGATCACCAAAACTGGCCACATCTACTCCAATCAGTTTAAGTTTTGTACTCATATCAAAACCCTGGAATGTCTTTTCTAAGCCCAACAAGGTTGAAACTGCGGCTTCAGCCATATCATATCCTGGGGCAACCAAGCCGTAAATCATCCCTTCATACAAAGCACATTCGCCTATTGCTAATATATGATGATCAGACGTTTGCATATATTGATTAACAACAATTCCTCCTCTAGGCCCCACTTCCAGCCCGCATGCACGAGCTAGCTCATCACGGGGTTTGATCCCAGCTGAAATCACGAGCATGTCCACAGGAAGAATACTTTCATCCTGAAATTGCATGCCAGAAATAGCGGATTCCCCTAAAATTTCTTGGGTATTTTTAGACGTATGAATGGTTAAACCGAGTGATTCCAGCTTACCCTGCAACAGAGAAGAGCCCGCATCGTCGATTTGCCTAGGCATTAATCGAGGGGCAAATTCAATCACGTGCGTATCGCAAACACCCAAGTCAATCATAGCTTTTGCTGCCTCTAACCCTAATAATCCACCTCCTATCACTGCCCCAGTTTTTGCTTTAGGAGCCCATGATTGCATCAATACTAAATCTTCGATAGTACGATAGATAAAGACACCCGCTTTTTCAACACCGGGAATCGGTGGAACGAAAGCTGCGGAACCAGTCGCAAGGATCAAATAATCATAATATGCAACTCGACCTAGATATGAGCGCACACTTTTTGCTTTACGATCAATTTCTAAAATAGGATCTCCAATAATTAATTCGATGCCCTTATCTGCATACCAAGAGGAAGGAGCCAGTTGGAGTTCTTCAGCTGACTTTCCATTAAAAAATTCACTGAGGTGAACGCGATCATAAGCAGGCCTCATTTCTTCTCCAAAGACAATAAGATCTAGTGATTTTGTGGATTTCGCAACCAACTTTTCACAAAGTTTAAAGCCAACCATGCCATTTCCAACGATGATAATTTTCATAATGCTAAATTTTAGGAACAATAATTGTACTATTCAAATATATATTTCAATCGCACAAATAAATTCAAGCTAAATGCAAAATGATAACAACAAGAATGACTCCTGATTTTGCTCCAATAATGTATTTATATGCTTGATTACGGAACAAATATCTATGACAAAAATTTTACAAACAAGAAATATTGGATTTATTTTAAACCTATTTTTATCAATTTTGCAAAATTTATTGCAAATTAACTTAATTTTTAAACCTAAAAATGAAAGTTTTTTAAAAAATTTCAAAATATATTACAATAATCAATCTTCAATGTTTAGATTTGCTCGACACCAAAAAAATCGACTTAAATAAAATTGAACAATACCAAGATTAGTCCAATAACCATCATGAAGAAATCACTATTAACCTTGGTCGGAGCAGGTCCAGGAGACCCTGAATTAATCACATTAAAAGCTATTCGCGCAATCGGTGCAGCGGATGTAATCTTACATGACGCACTGGCAAATGTCGAATTACTAGAATATGCTAAAGCTGATTGTATTATTGAATTTGTTGGAAAACGATTTGGTTGCCACTACCTATCTCAAGCCGAAATCAATGATCGCATTGTTGAGTTAAGTAAGCAAAATAAAAACATAGTTCGACTTAAAGGAGGGGACCCCTTCGTTTTTGGTCGAGCGCAAGAAGAAATTGAAGCTGCCGAGTCCGCGGGGATGGAAGTCCGAATTGTACCTGGCATCTCAAGTGCACTAGCTGTAGCTGCATCAAATCGAATACCATTGACATGCCGCGGAATAAATGAAAGCTTTTGGGTGACAACTGGAACTACTGCCAATGGTGACATATCGACAGATATTCAATGGGCTGCACGTTCCACAGCAACCGTTGTTATATTAATGGCGATGAGTAAACTTGAAGGAATCATGGATATCTTTCGGTCTTGTGGAAAGCAAGATACCCCCGTGGCCATTATTCAAAATGGTACGAGGCCGAATGAAAAAATGGTCATTGGAACTGTGAAAGATATTCTTTTTCGCAGTGAAGCTGAAGGCTTAAGCAATCCTGCCATCATACTCATAGGCGATGTCGTATCCTTGTATCCAGAAAAATTAAGCCGCATAGTCCAACAAGAAATAGCCTCAATTTAAGCCATGGAGATTAACCAAAAAAGTGCCCTAGATTCAGAGACAGAATACACGGAATTAATGATTCCAAGTTATGCTAATTTTGGCGGCAAAATTCATGGTGGAATCTTGCTTTCATTAATGGATAAAGTCGCGTTTATTTGTGCGTCTAAACATAGCGGACAATATTGCGTTACCGTAGCAGTCGAAGGTGTTGAATTCAAACAAGCTGTCGAAGTGGGTGAGCTCGTAACAATTAAAGCGTCCGTTATTTTTGTGGGCAAAACAACGATGATTGTAGGCATGAGGGTGGAATCATTTAAACCAACTGAAGGCATTATTCGTCACACAAATTCATGCTACTTTACAATGGCAGCCAAAGATTCAGAAGGAAACCTAGCTGTTGTTCCAGGTTTGATTTTGAAAACAGATGAGCAGTTACGACGCTATTGCAAAGGTAAAATTATTCGCAAATTGTCATTGGAAAAACGAGAACTACTGAAAAGCGCAGTCAAAGATCAACTTATTCAGGATTTACGCCAAGAATGCCAAGAAGTGGATAAGTGCTTCATAGCCTAGGTAAAATATCAAATACCTAAAGACTAGTTTTCTCCGAAATCCACTAACTTCGCGATACGCTGACGGGGTCGGTGACCACCGGCAGCGTATAACCTAACTATGAAAAAACTGATTTTCGGAGCGATGCTCCTCTGCCTATCGTTAACTGGGTTTGCGAAAGGTAATCTCCCACGAACCATCGTAACAACCGACGGCGAAATTGACGACGTGGATACATTTATTCGCATGTTGATGTATTCCAACGAATACCAAGTCGAAGGACTCATCTATTCCAGTTCGATGTGGCATTACAAAGGCGATGGGAAGGGGACCAAATTCACCTCGGAAATGGAGATGACCCGGAAAATGTATGGCGCTAAAACGGATTTGCGCTGGCCGGGCGTTCAGTGGATTCAAGACCTTCTGAAAGCTTATGTACAGGTTCATCCCAATCTAATCTTGCACGACAAAAACTACCCATCGCCCGCTTACCTCAACAGCATAGTTAAAGTAGGAAATATTGATTTCGAAGGCGAAATGGAACAAATCACGGAGGGTTCCGAATGGATAAAAGCTAAGTTATTGGACAAGAATCCCGAACCGATTTATTTGCAAGCATGGGGAGGGACGAACACCATTGCGCGCGCTTTAAAATCGATTGAAGAACAATATGGTGCCGACAAAAATTGGCCTGCCATCAAAGCAAAAATTTCGAAAAAGGCCATCATTTATACAGTGATGGATCAGGACGCAACCTATAAGAAGTACATTGGAGGTCATTGGCCTGAAATTCGGGTTTTCTACAATGCCCATCAGTTTGCGAGTTTCGCCTACCCGTGGAAACGCATCATGCCAAAAGCAACACAGCCCTATTTCGAAGGTGCTTACATGGCAAATAAGATTATTTTGGACCACGGACCTCTTTTAAAAATGTATTATTCCTACGGGGATGGCCAAAAACAGGCGGGCGATGATGAACACATACACGGGGACATCACCAAAATAAAAAATGCGCAATGGGGTGATTTTAATCAATACGATTTTATTTCCGAGGGAGATTCCCCGGCCTTTTTGCACCTCGTCGACGTAGGCTTAAACAACTTGAACAACCCATCGTTTGGCGGATGGGGCGGTCGATTTGTGCAAGCGAAAGACAATCCATTCCGATTCGAAGACAATGAACAAGCCGCTGATTTCAATCCGGAAACAGGAAAAATGGACATCAATTATTCGCAAACACGCTGGCTAGTTGCGGCCCAGGAGGATTTCGCGGCACGTGCCGACTGGTGTGTAAAATCCTATGCGGATGCAAATCACGCTCCTCAAATTACGGTAAAAGAAGGCATGAATTTGACGGCTAAGGCAGGCCAAGAACTCTTATTAACGATAGAAACACGTGACCCAGACCGGAATGGCATTCAATTGAAAGCTTGGGCCTATCCAGAAACGGGATCCGGAAAAGCAGGGGTTAATATTGGGGGAAAGCAAGCCATCGTTTCCATCCCAGATTCAGCGAAAAAAGGGGACACTTTTCACGTCGTAATTGAAGGAACAGACAATGGAATTCCGGCCTTAACTCGCTATCGTCGGGTAGTGATTAGCATCCGCTAAATAGCTTCAAATTCGCCGCGTTCGAGGTTTTTACGAACTTCTCCGGCCTTAAAATATTTGCCATTCATGGAAATGTACACTCCTGGGGAGAGCACTTGCACAAAAGCGAGGGCACTCCCTAGGTTGAACATTCCATCAGAAGAACCAAATTTATAGGGAATCATCGCACCCGTTAACACGATGGTTTTATCGGAAATTTTTCCTGCCAAATATTCAGCCGTTTGGGTCATCGTATCTGTTCCATGAGTAATTAAGATTCGATCAGCATCAGTTGAAAGGCAGGAATCGCAAATTTGAATTCGGTCAGTATCCGAAAATTCGAGGCTATCTTTCATAAAGAGCGTATCCGTTTTGACATCGAGTCGGTTCCGACCTTTGGTCAACATTTCCTGCAAATGCGTCTCCTTGAAATACAAGGAACCATTTAGTTCATTGTATTCCTTATCAAATGTTCCTCCGGTAACATAAATCTGAATCATATTTTTTAATTTGTCGATGAATGATTAAAACTACATGGTCCAAATACAATTAGCAAAAACAAGCGAAGAATTAATTGGTGTATTGGCACTTCAACAAGCCAATCTACGGAAAAACATCAGTGATGAAGAGGCGACGACACAAGGATTTTTAATGGCAGAATACGACCTGGATTACCTCACATTTTTGCAAGAAAGTAGCCCTGGCATCATTGCCAAAGATGGAGATAAGGTTGTAGGCTACAGTTTAGTCGCATTACCCGAAACGGCACGCCAACATCCTTTGTTGGCCGATTTAGTTGCCAACATTGAACGATGCATATACGACGGCAAGCCAGTTACTAATTACGCGATTGTCGCACAATTATGTGTTTCAAAGGATTATCGTGGCCAAGATTTAGTCCAAAAACTCTATGGGGGATTTCAAGAGCACTATTCCTCACGTTTTGACTTTTGTGTAACCGATGTCGCACAGGCAAATGGCCGCTCACTCAAGGCGCATCAAAAACGCGGATTTCAAGTCATCGACACCCTCTCGTACGGCGGAATCGGCTGGGACATCGTTTTATGGGATTGGAACAAAAAATCAGCTTCTTGATAGGTCAATCCGTGCCAGAATAGGCGCTGGACTGATTTTATCAAAAAACTGATTGAAAAAATGCGTAAATCGGTAGACGCTGCCGGGGTTTCTAACCCCGGCAGCGTCACCAAAAAAAATGATTTAAAGTGCGTGGCGCAAAGTGAGGCCATACGTTCTTGGATCGCCCAAAACAGCGGCATATTGCCCAACACCCCCTGCTCCAAGTAATAGTTGCTCAAAATAGTTTTGATTCAAGACATTTCGTCCCCACACCGAGATGCTAACTCCCTTCACAGATCGGAAGCCAATGCGCGCATTGAAAAGCGAATATCCCTCAATGTTCAAGTATTTCGATGGTGATGGGCTCGACGAAAATCCGGAACGGAAATAATCATCTACGGCAATATAAAACTCCCCTGTTTGGCCTAGAACTTTCGCGACAGAAGTAAATTCTGCTCCAAATGAGCCTGCCCATTTGGATACGCCTGGCAAATCTCCTCCAGAAATATCTTTAAATGAGGCACCACCCGTTTCTTCCAAAGGTACCGGTGCATTTTTGAACGACGTATATATCGCGTCCGTATAGGCTAAATTTCCATAAAACGAGAAATGTTTCGTCAAACTCCATGTTCCATCTGCCTCAATACCACGCACCCGAACACCCTCCGCATTCGCTAAATATCCACGATTTACCCCCAAATCCGCCGTCTGCACATTTGTTTGGTAGTCGGCAATTTCTGTCTGATACGCCGTGATATTAAAAGTTGTATTAATCGTAGGACGTGATTTCAACCCAATTTCCACATGTTTGGTCGCCTCTGGTTTAACCGTCGCGAGCTCCAACATCGGTTTCCCGCCCGAAGATGGCAAACCACCTAAATTAATCCCTACCGGCTTATAGCCCGTAGAAAACGTTGCGAACGAATTGAAATTCTTCGATGCCTTATAAGCCAATGTCACTTGTCCCGAAAAATTACGGTCATTCACATCCGCCGTAAAGGCCTGATTTGTATAAATCAAATTCTTCAAGGCTAACAATGCCGGATCTGTCGTTTGAAGACCGCCATATGTCGTCCGACTGAATTCAATGTCTTTGGAATCATAATTGTAACGAATTCCGGGCATCAAGCTCAAGCGATTTGTTAAGGCAATGTCCAGCTGCCCAAAAACAGCGGCAGATAATGTATTTAAGTTTTGACGCGTTTTGATACCATAACCTTCGAATAATCCCGGCGTTTTCCATAAAGTACTAGTTGTACTTTGCGAGAACCTCCAAGTTGCAGAACCAGACTCCTCGGTTTGATCAGGAGAAGATTTCAAATTTTGGCCAAATACAAAAACACCAAATACCGCACTCAATTTAGATGAGAATGTTCCAGCCCAACGAATTTCCTGAGACCATTGCTGGTGTTTAGAAGGCGCCTGCGATAATTTCAAGGCCTGTAAACCCGTGAAATCACGGTCACTCGATGGATCCCAATTCCAATATCGCCATGCAGAAGTCGCTGTCAACGTGCCAGGTCCCAACTGAATATCCGCATTTAAAGAAAGACCACCCAAGTCCTGATTCGAACGCCATTGGGTATCCGTATCGATCAAACGATCGAATGGATTACGACTTGGCAGCGTATAATTCAAGTCCTTGATGATGTTCTCAAATTGTCGGTATGATGCGCGTAAAGTTGGCACCACTCCCGCAAAAACCTGAGCATATCCATTCGGTCTTTGTTCCGTAAAATCCCCAATCAAGGTAAATTTCACATGCTCCGAAGGAACGTATAACAATTGCCCGCGAACACCTAAATTATTCAAGTCATTCACTTTTTGTTGGGAAACAACATTGTACAATAAACCATCCCGCTGCGTACCAGAGAAGGAAATTCGCGCCGCTAATGTTTTGGCAATTGGCCCCGTAATACTCGCTTTCGCCTGAATGAAGCCATAATTACCATAACTCATTTCGAAATTTGCCCCAGGCGTAAAACTTGCTTTTTTTGTCGTTACATTAAAGTTACCCGCTGTAGTATTTTTACCAAAAAGCGTTCCTTGTGGCCCACGCAATACTTCAACTTGTTCGATATCCACAAAATCCATCGTCGTAGCAGCTGGTCTGGCATAATAAACCCCATCCACATAGAATCCTACGCCTGGGTCAATACCGTCATTCGTTAAACCAAATGTTGTCCCCAAACCGCGAATACTTAAAGATGTATTACGTGGATTCGAAGAATATAATTGGACCGAAGGAATGAATTCCTTTAAACGGTTTACGTTAAAAGAACCCGTCTCCGCAACTTTAGAACCACCTATCACTGTAATGGGGATGGGAACATCTTGTACGGTTTCTTTTCGGCGGCGAGATGTTACGACGATTTCCTCTAATTCTTTCGCCTCTTCATTTAAGTAAATCGTCACCGGCGTTCCTTCCGCGATGTAATCTTGTTTTTGATAACCTACAAAGCTTACGACCAAGGTATAAGGAAACTTTTGGCCAGTCTGAAAATAGAAATGCCCTTCCACATCCGTAATAACTCCGTGCGTTGTACCCTTGATGTACAAAGAAACACCCGGGATCGGCTCCTTGGTTTTTGCATCCAAGACTTGACCACTTAAGGTAGAATTGATTGTCGATTTAATTTGTTGGCCAAAAGCCGTGCCCGAATTAGCGAAAATCAAGAGAATGGTAATAAACTTATTCATATTTAGCGGATTATATTTTGAATTACACTATAAACTCTACCGATTTGATAGATTATAAGACAAAAGTATGCCGCATATTATTTAAATGCAAATTCGCATTTGAAAATATTTTTCAGCTATTGGGATTTACTGTCGAAAATAGGCCAAATTTTAACATATACGCAGATTAATAAATATCTATAAATATTATAGACTTTATAGGAAATCAATTCATCTATGATAAAAATGCTATTAAATTTGAGCGTCTTTTTTACTTGAGACGGTGATATATCATCAAGCTAATGATGCTTCGGTCGTAATAATCCAAATTGGGACGCTGCTGAAAAGCATGTAAATAACCCATATCTACAGTCAAATTGGACCTTATGGGGATACTAATTCCAGCAAACATGCGATGTTGGTCCAATACATTTTCTGGATTTTCTTGAGCGGCATTGAGCAAAATCTCTGTATTTATTTTGCCTTGCACTTTTTTAAACAAGGGAAATAAAGCCTGAATACGATAGCGAAACCGGTAATTACTAAAATTTACGGCATCAATTAAATGTGTTTTAGCGGCATCCGTTCCTCGATTAAAGCGCATTTCAGCGCGAAATCGGTGATCTAAGCGAAAAATAGACGCGCGTTGTTTGTAAACTATATCAACATGCGGTCTATATTCTGGAATCGAAAGACGATTACTAGCGAAAGGATCATTAGGCGTATTTAAAAAAAGCGCTGCTCCTGCTGAAATATCCCATTTTTCGCCGAATGTCCGATGTATATGGGACCGAAACGCACTTTGATGATGCAAGATTGGATCTAAAAAATGACGCTCGTGTGCTTCGCCCTGTAAATACCAATTTGTATTGATTGGATAGGTCAAAAAGTATCCGTACCAAACGATGTTTTGATGCTCAATCTTAGATTGGCTTGAGGCTGAAAAAAATAAAAAAATAAAAAATAACAGGTAGCACTTTCTTAATAAATACATACTACAAATGTATTCAATTATCCTTTCTAATCCCTCACACAGCGAAAACCCGTGTGTTGCAAGCCAGAGTCGGGGCTTGACTTCATCCGCGCGGAGCTGCGGTAGCTCGAACAATAGCCATCATTACATAGAAAAGAGCCACCACGCATGACGCGTTTGGCGATGCCGGGTTCATCGGGATCGTGACTGGAATTTGGCCCTGTAGGATTCAGAACAGGACTCTTTTTGTAATAATCATTTCGATACCAATCCGCACACCACTCCCACACATTTCCAGCCATATCATATAAGCCAAAGCCATTCGCTGGAAAAGATTTCACAGGCGCTGTAGTCGTTTTGTATCCATCCAAGGCCTGGTCATCATCAGGAAAATGGCCTTGAAAACTGTTGGCTTTGTAGGGCGTTTGATTCACCGACTCGTCTCCCCAAGGGTAAATTTTATCCTTCAATCCCCCACGTGTAGCCCATTCCCATTCCGCTTCCGTAGGCAATCGTTTGCCCGCCCAGCGCGCATAAGCGGCCGCATCGTCCCAGGAAACATGAACGACGGGGTGGTTTTGCCGACCGCGTATATCGGAGCCTGGACCTTCTGGGTGTCGCCAATCCGCGCCTCGTTTAAATGCCCACCATTGCGAGTAATCATTCAAATCAACGGGGCCTGAAGTAGGAACAAATACCAAAGAACTGGGTGCCAAAAGGGAGTCGGCAGGCTTAGGCGTTCCCTTCGGAACTTGTTTAGCCAATTCCGCCCAATCGATCGCCTTCTCCGCTGTGGTGACATAGCCCGTGGCCTTAACAAATGCAGCAAATGCCGCATTCGTCACCTCGGTTTCATCCATCCAAAAAGCCTTCACCTGAACTCTGTGCACCGGATACTCATCCGGGCGACCCTGGGCATCATGCGAACCCATCGCAAAGCTTCCGGCGGGGATGCGTGTCATGCCGACATACGATTTAATGACCGCTTTTGGCTTAAATGAGCTGACCCGTTGGAGTCGATTAGGTGTGGGAACGTGACAAATCGGGATTTTGGCCTGACTGAAAACAGACAAACTAAAAAGCAAAAAAAGGCTAATTAAATAATACATAGGCCACCGCCAACGTCACAAACACGTTAAATAATTGCGCAATCAGGAAGGCATATAAAGGTTTTTTCCCTTCTTTGGAAAACAAGTCAGAAAACTTCGTTTCCAGACCAATACTCGTAAATGCCAAAGCAAACCAAAGTCCCTGCAAGGATTTGAATCCTCCCTTGACTGAATCAATCGTCTCAGCGGGAACGACAAAAGAAAAGAGCAAAGAGGCGGCAATGAAACCCAACACGAATTTGGGAAAACGTTCCCAGATGACAGAAACAGTAGGTTTGGCTTCCTTCGCCGTTGCCGACTGGTTATTCGTCACCGTCCAATAGATCGAGATCGCAAATGCGGCGAAACCGAGCAAGACATTTTGAGAAAATTTGACAATCGTTGAAATCTTCAATGCCTCTTCGCCCACCATCGTTCCCGACGCAATCACCGCGCCCGTCGTATCGATCGTGCCGCCCAACCAAGCGCCCGTCACCGCCTGGGAAAGACCCAACGCATTCGCGATAAAAGGCAGAAAAATGATCATCGGAATCGCGGTAATCAGCACAACCGAAATCACATAAGATAATTTTTTCGAATCCCCCTTGATCGCTCCAGCCGTTGCAATCGCCGCCGAAACGCCACAAATAGACACAGCACTCGAAATCATAATGGCGAATTCTTCGTCGACACCCAGTTTTTTGGAAACCCAAAACGCAAAATACCAAACAGAAACGACCACAACTAAGGCCTGAATTAAGCCCAATGAACCTGCCTTCAAAATATCACCGAAAATCACACTCGTTCCTAAAAGTATAAGGCCAATTTTCACAAAAAGCTCGGTGGACAGCGATTCCGTTACCCACCCCGGCAGCGTGAAAAAATTACTCAACAAAAGACCTATCGTCAAGCTAAAAATCACCGCCTCTAAATTCCAATTTTTCAAAAATGCATTCCCCGCTAAAATCAACGCAAAGGACGTCAGCACGAAAACAATGGGAAATCCTTGCGCAGTGGCCTTTATTGACTTGCCGAGCAGTCGGGCGGCGAATATCGCTATGACATATGTGAAGGCAAAAACTTGCGCCAACTTCAACAAATTATTGCTCGAAAAAACCTTTTCTACTAAATCTATTTGACTTTCCCAAGCAAAACTGGGGGTGGGGATCAGAATACCTAGAAGTGCGGTAATGATGAGTAAAAATCCAAGAAAAACGACCGTCCAGTCTTCTGAGAGCACTTGTTTATTATTTATCATGTAATTGGTATAGAAAGGTGGTGGAGGTGACGCTGCCGGGGTCTGCGACCCCGGCAGCGTCTACCCCGGAGCAATTTCCAATTTTTTTCTAAAAGTTTCCTGATAAAATTACTTCGCTGGTGTCAGCACAATATTTCGATATTCCACCGCACCATGATCGCCTTGAAACATAATTGGACCCGGCTCGCCTTCATCGCTATCCATCGCGCCTCCTGTAACACCCGGAATGTTTTGTTCCACAATCACTTTTTGGCCATTCAAGGTCACAGAAACCTTACGTCCCACCAAGGTAATATCATAACTTTGCCATTCACCAGACGGTTTTGCCGCTTGGAATAATGGATCGATAAATCCATAAATACCTCCTAAATAGATACTAAATGGTTCCTTACCAAAACTGTCTTCCACCTGCACCTCGTAACGACCTCGCAAATAAATACCACTATTACTCGATGGCGGCAAACGGAATTCAATATGTAATTTGAAATCCGTGAATTTTTGTTCTGTGCATAAATTCGCTCCAGACGCAGGGCTTTTTAA
>CALLKB010000041.1 GCA_938008575.1 uncultured Cytophagaceae bacterium
ACGTTTTTATCAGCACCAGGTCAGGCATACACAGACGGCATGCGCTTTGTGCAATTCTATTTGGGATTACCCATCGCAATGATTATTCTTTCGGTTACGTTTATACCCAATTACTACCGACTGAAAGTTTATACGGCTTATCAATTTCTCGAACAACGTTTTGATTCGAAAACCCGTATACTAACTAGTTTATTGTTCTTGATTCCGCGTGCATTATCTACAGGTGTAACCATTGCTGCCCCATCCATTATTTTGTCCACTTTATTAGGTTGGAATTTATCCTGGACCAATGCACTTACGGCAACACTCGTGACAACTTATTGTATGTTGGGAGGTTCCAAAGCCATTTCATACACACAAATGTTACAGATGTCGGTTGTACTTGCCGGCATGTTCCTCGCCGCAGTCCTCATCATCCACCAATTACCTGAGGAAATCGGCGTTCATGAATCGTTGCTTATTGCAGGGAAAATGGGTAAGATCAACTTGATTGACTGGAAATTCGACATCAATAATCGCTATAATATTTGGTCGGGAATCATAGGAGGCTTCTTTCTGCAGCTTTCGTATTTTGGTACAGACCAAAGTCAAGTGGGCCGATATCTTTCCGGCCAATCAGCCACCGCGAGCAAGAAAGGCCTATTATTGAATGGTTTCCTAAAAATCCCGATGCAATTCTTGATTTTATTGGTGGGTATTTTCGTGTACATCTTTTATCAGTTTCAAGAGGCTCCGATATTTTTTAATAAGAATTCGGAGCGATTATGGAGCCAACAAGCGAATTACAAGCAAGTTAATACTGAACACCACCAAGTATTTGAGGCAAAAAAACAGCAGGAAATTGAATTGGTGCGGGCGATAAAATCGAATGATGATGTAAAGACTCACCAACTGCAAACATCCATACAAGATTTGCAAGGAAAGCAAAAGGAATTGAGAAGTCAGGCGGTGACGGAAATCAAAAAGTCGCATGCTGAATTCGAGGAACAGGATACGAATTATGTCTTTTTACGATTTATTACGGACCATCTTCCTGTGGGAATTGTCGGCTTTTTAATCGCCATGATTTTGTTGGCCTCCATGGGATCTATGGCCTCGGCTTTTGGTTCGCTTACTTCCACGAGTATGGTGGACATTTACCAGCGCTTTATGCATACGGATGGGTCGAATCAGCATTATTGGTGGGTATCCAAGTTGATTACACTCGGCTGGGGAATTCTGTGTCTGATCGTAGCTCAATTTGCAGTCAATATGGGAAGCTTAATCGAGGTGGTGAATATCTTGGGATCCTGGTTTTACGGGACGATTTTGGGCGTATTTTTATGTGCATTTTATTTGCCTAGGACTTCAGGGAATCAGGTATTTTGGGCAGCATTGGTTGCAGAAGCACTCGTTATTTATGCCTGGTACATTGATTTGATGGCCTTTTTGTGGCTAAATGTGTTGGGTTGTTTGTTGGTAATGACCTTCGCCGGCATCGCGAGCCTTATTCGTCCTTCAACAAAGACAGCGTAAACTTGACGGGAATCACCGGTTTTTCATCAAAAGCGCGTTGTTTTTGTATCGAATCGATGACAGCCAAGCCTTTCGTAATCTTGCCAAAAACGACATATTGCTTGTAAAATCGGGCTGCTTGTTCCGTATTCGTTACGATAAAAAATTCCGTAGGGGATGACTCCTTTTCAGGATTACCTTCATCGTATCGCGCCATGGCAATCGTCCCGCGTTCAGGTTTCAGATGATCAGGATATTCCGCCGGAACTAAATAGGCCAAACGATCAGCAAACTCTCCCCCACCCTGCATGCCTATTTCATAGACATTCCTATAAAAATAGCGGTCGGTGAAATAACCCATCTTAACCAAGCGGACAAAATTAATGCGATGTAAAGGGGTTTCTTTTTCAAGGGTTATTTCAAAATTCCCGAGTCGAGTTTCGCCTAAAATCTTGGTTTCGGGATATTCCTTTTCTTGAGCGCGTAATGCTTTTTCCACTTGAGATGGATCAACGTTGTAATTGGGTTTACAGGCAATCAAGAACAAACAAAAAAATAAATACCGCATAACTAAGCTTTGGCAAACCTTGGAGGATTGCCAAAGCTATAGGGAATTTGGGACAAAAAAAAGGGAGCCGAAGCTCCCTTTTCAAAATTATCAAGGAATCGATTAAGCATGCTTTGCTTTCTTTCCGAAGAAATACAAACCAGCAAATGCTACGATCAAAATCGCCGGAAACAAGACCATTTGTGCCATTGTCGCTTGGCCAGCAGCTAATGCAACTGCATCACCTGTCAAAGTTTTTGACGCTTCAGCTGTATTGGAATCTAACCACTTACCGATGATCGGTTGGAAAATTGACGTTGCAAACATTCCCATACCACCCATGATCGAAAGACCAAAAGCACCTGTCAACGGAATATTTTCAGCTACATATCCAATCATCGTTGGCCAGAAATAACATACACCTAAAGCAAAGATAATTGCCGAGATATACACCATATTACCCGTTGCAGAGCTCATCAAATAAACACCGATCGCAGTCAAAATAGCCGATACCAAAAGTACTCCACCAGCATCTAATTTATGCACGATAGGTCCTGCAAAATAACGACCCACGGCCATTAAGCCCGTAACAATCGCTAAAATAATCATTGGGCTTGCACCCGCTTGGCCCATGATTGGTCCAATCCATTGCTCAGGACCGAATTCAGAAATCGCAGTCAAGGCCATGCAAGCCAACATAAATAAATACAAAGGAGAAAGCATTGCTTTGAAGTTTTCGCCTGTCGAAGCACCACCTTCTACTTTTGCTGCAGGGAACGCTTGACCGAAGAATAAATACGCATAGATAACCGCAGGAACTAAAATAGCTGCGATTTGCAATTGCCAGCCCATATTAGCACCCGTCATGTATTGCGATAAAAGCGTTGCAATCACAATACCTCCAGGGAACCACATGTGGAAACGATTCAACATTTTAGTCTTCTCTTTTCCTTCAAACATATCCGAAATCATCGGATTACAAGCTGCTTCTACAGTTCCGTTACCGAAACCAACAAAGAATGTTGACAATAACAATGACCAAAAACCTCCTGCGAAAATGGTCATCACAAGACCGATAACATGTGTAAAGAATGCTACCCAAATAATTTTCTTTGGCCCTAAGACATTGTAAAGCGGACCACCAATGATCATGGCGATAGGGAAACCTAAAAACGCCATTTGGTTCACGTAACCTAATTGTTCGTTGTCCAACTGAAAGTCGACACCCAATTGAGTTAAAACCCCAGCACGTATTCCAAAAGCCATGGAAGTCGTGATGAGTGCAAAACAGGACGCCAAAAATAAACGATTGGCATTAACAGTTTGATTCATAATAGATTAGTTTTAGTTAAATGTTTAGAGAATTAGTAATCTTAAAAAAATTAAATTCAACATTGGAAAAATCGTACCAAAAAAACGAAAAGATTTTTGAATTCCACCGACAAACCCGATTTATTTTGAAAATATTTCAAAAATCTGAGCCCTTTAAAGGGTAATTTAATCAAATTAAGCCCTATTTTTGTAACAATCTAAATCTATCAATATATGATCCAAGGTGGAACGTCCACAACCGCAGCGAGTCGGCGAGGAAGAAAATTAAAAATGGGCATGATCGGTGGTAGCACCGAAGCCTTTATCGGAGCCGTTCACCGCAGAGGTGCTCAATTAGACGGCGAAATTGAACTAGTTTGTGGGGCATTCAGCTCCAATCCCGAAAAATCCAAAGCGACTGGCGAAGCCTTATATCTTCCAGAGAACCGCGTTTATGGTTCTTACGAGGAGATGATTCTAAAGGAAAAAGAACTTCCTGAAGGCGAACGCATGGATTTCGTTTCGATTGTTACGCCCAATCACGTGCATTTCCCGGCTGCTAAAATGGCTTTGGAAAATGGATTTCATGTCGTTTGCGATAAGCCAGCTACATTGAATTTAGCCGAGGCAAAAGAATTGAAAAAAATCATCGAAAAATCAGGAATGATTTTCGCATTGACACATAATTATACGGCTTACCCGATGGTTAAGGAGGCGAAACACCTCGTAGATTCGGGCCAATTAGGCGAAATACGCAAGATTATTGTGGAGTATCCGCAAGGTTGGTTAATCGACTTGGTGGAAGCTACCGGTCAAAAACAAGCTGCATGGCGTACCGACCCGGAACGTTGCGGAGCTGCTGGAGCAATCGGGGATATCGGAACACATTGCGAGAATTTAATTGAATACATCACGGGATTGCACATCACGGAACTTTGTGCCGACTTGACGATTTTCGTTGAGGGCCGCTTATTGGATGATGATGGCAACATTTTGTTACATTATAATAACGGCGCGAAAGGTGTTCTACATTGCTCGCAAATCTGCAATGGCGAAGAAAATGACTTCAACTTCCGTATCTATGGAAGTAAAGCAGGCATTACTTGGCATCAAATGGAACCGAATACCTTGACATTCCGCACACGTGATGACGGTGCACGCACGATTCGCACGGCGGTTGGGAATTTATCAGCGGCTACAAATGCACACTCCCGCCAACCGGCTGGACACCCAGAAGGTTATGTAGAAACGTTTGCGAATATCTACCGCAACTTTGCTTTCGCAGTTAGAGCACGCTGGGCAGGCAAGCCACAAGATCCGATGTATGATTTCCCAGGCATAGACGAGGGAATTATGGGGATGGCATTCATTGAGAACGTGGTTCGTTCAGCCAAAGACAACCAAAATAAATGGACAAAATTCGAAATTTAATAGATCATGACTAAAATTAAAGTAGGTATCGTAGGTACCGGATTTATCGGACCCGCACACATCGAAGCGCTTCGTCGCTTACCCAACATCGACGTTGCTGCATTGTGTGAAGTAAACATCGAGTTGGCAGAAGCCAAAGCAAAACAATTGGGCATCGGCCGTTGGTACACTTTCGAAGACTTATTAAAACAAGAAGATATTCAGTGTGTACACATTTGTACACCAAACTTCTTGCACTACTCGCAATCCAAAGCCGCTTTATTAGCTGGCAAGCACGTGGTTTGTGAAAAACCTTTGGCCAAAGATTTACATGAAGCTGAAGAATTAGTCGAATTAGCTGCGAAAACGGGCCTTGTGAATGCCGTTCACTTCAACTTGCGTTATTATCCTTTGGTACGTCAAATGAAAACCATGCGCGAGAAAGGCGATCTGGGTGAAATTTATTCAATCATGGGTAGCTATTTGCAAGATTGGTTGTTCTACAACACGGATTACAACTGGCGTTTAGAACCTGATAAATCAGGAGATTCTCGTGCGATTGCCGATATCGGATCTCACTTATTGGATGTCATTGAATACATCACAGGCTTGAAAACAGTCGAAGTAATGGCTGATTTCAACACCGTTCACAAGGTGCGCAAAAAGCCTTTGAAGCCCGTAGAAACCTATTCAGGCAAAATGTTGCAACCGGAAGATTATGCGGATGTACATATTAACACGGAAGATCATGCGAACGTATTATTGCGTTTCGACAATGGAAACCGTGGTTGTGTAACAGTATCGCAAGTTTCAGCGGGCCGTAAAAACCAATTAAAATTAGAGATTTCGGGATCCAACAAAACGTTTGCTTTCAACTCGGAGGCGCCAAATGAAATTTGGATTGGTAACCGTGATCAAGCGAACCAAGTCTTGATGCGCGATCCATCGTTGGCATATCCAGAAGCATCTGCTTTAATGACATTCCCAGGAGGTCACAACGAAGGATTCTCAGATACATCGAAGCAATTATTCAAGGAAGTTTACGCGGCTGTTGAGGCAGGTAAGCAACCTGAAAATCCTAAGTACCCTACGTTTGCCGACGGATACCGCGAGTTATTGATTTGCGAGCGCATCTTGGATTCGACACGTTCACAAAAGTGGGTTAAAATCTAAACCATTAACAATATGAATACGATCAAAGGGCCAGCGATATTTTTGGCACAATTTATGGGGGATGAAGCTCCTTTTAATTCGTTAGATAGCATCACAACATGGGTTGCATCTTTGGGATACAAAGGCGTGCAAATTCCATCATGGGATTCACGCTGCATCGATTTGCAAAAAGCGGCAGAATCTAAAACCTATTGCGATGAAATCGTGGGAATGCTAGCTGCCAAAGGCTTACAAATCACGGAATTATCCACACACTTACAAGGACAATTAGTAGCTGTTAATCCAGCATACGATTTAGGATTCGACGGTTTTGCACCGGATTCTGTCAAAGGAAATCCAAAGGCGCGGACGGAATGGGCAGTCCAACAATTGAAATATGCGGCTAAAGCATCTCAAAACTTGGGATTGAATGCACATGCGACATTCTCGGGAGCCTTGATGTGGCACACGGTTTATCCATGGCCTCAACGTCCTGCAGGATTGGTGGAGCAAGGGTTTAAGGAATTAGGTCGTCGGTGGTTACCAATTCTGAATACATTCGACGAGTGTGGCGTAGATTTATGTTATGAGATTCACCCAGGAGAAGATTTGCATGATGGCGTGACATTTGAGATGTTTTTGGATGAGGTGAAAGGCCACAAGCGTGCCAACTTGTTGTATGATCCATCGCACTTTGTGTTACAGGCTTTGGACTACAAACAATACATTGATTTCTACCACGAGCGGATCAAAATGTTCCACGTCAAAGATGCGGAATTTAACCCAACAGGTAAGCAAGGCGTTTATGGTGGTTACCAATCTTGGATTAACCGTGCGGGACGTTTCCGTTCGTTAGGTGATGGCCAAGTGGATTTCAAGAGCATCTTCTCGAAATTAACGCAATACGGCTATGATGGTTGGGCTGTGTTAGAATGGGAATGCTGCATCAAGGATCCGGTTCAAGGAGCGACAGAAGGAGCACCATTTATCGCGAGCCATATCATCAAGGCAACAGAAAAAGTGTTCGATGATTTCGCGGGAACAGGAGCTGACGAAGAGCTGAATAAGAAGATTCTAGGTCTATAGTCAAAAATCGAATTATTCGAAATTCAAATAAAAACCCCTTATTCGAACGGATAAGGGGTTTTTTGATGCTTTAAAATGGAAAAAAGCGTAACGCTGCCGGGGTTTTTAACCCCGGCAGCGTTTACCCCCTCCCTTAATTTTCAGAAAAAACATAAATAAACCAAGCCGCCGAACACAATACCACATTCTTGATAATGTATTGCCCCGTCAGCGTCAAAGCAAAAAAGGACTGCCATGTTTCATTTGGAAGAAACAATACAGGCAAGAAAGTCGTAAACAAATGCCCCATCATGATCCAAAATGCCCATTTGCTAATGCGTGGAAATAACCACGCCAAGCCAATGGCACTTTCTACAAGCCCCAGCAAAATCAAGAATTGCTGGATACTCATAAATGGTGATAAAGTAATATCAAACAGCTTTGTCACGAGACCCTCTGCCGGGGACATTCCGAAAATCTTCAAAGACCCAAACCAAACATAGACAATCGCAATCATCGCGCGATTCATCCATGCCGCTGTAACAAGAGATTGAAATCTATTTTTAGTAATTGTTATCATCGCATAAAAATATTCAAGTGATTATTAAACAAAAATGACTTAAGTCATTCTATTGCGCTCCATCCGCATTAGCACGCTTCACAGCAAAATCACCTATCAAGCGGCCATGTTGGCCACCCACCGTACAATCAATCCTAAAGTGAATCAAGCCATATACTCGCGAATCCGATGCATCTTGCGCATAACCATAATATTTAGCTGAATTCTCCGGAAAAAATGAGCTTAATACCGTCGCGGCCGCATAAGAAAACGTCGAATGACCGGATGTGTAACTCGGGAAGTTTGGAAGACCCACCGATGTTTTCAAACCAAATTGCTGAGGTCTTGGACTGTAGTAATAGTATTTTGTTTCCCAACAAGCGATGCCGGCGTCCATCAAGGCAGAACCCACATACGCAAGCATACGAGCCATGCGTAATTCGGAGTACTTAGCAGCAACCCCTGCATCACAAGCATAACGATGCCAGTGCCCTGGAGGCGTATAAGACCCTGGACCATCCGCCCAGTAGTTGGCAATCGCAGCTTGTTCACGCGTTTGATTTTTTTGAATATCGTTCAATTCTGCCAAATCTTTCTTAAACTCAGCCGTGTTTTCCAAATAAGGGATAACCGGACGAATGGACTCTAAGGTCTTGCGGTCAAAATTGATTGTACTCACGGCACCATAATTGGGCAACATCGGTGGACGAACTGGAGATTCCTGGCTTTTCCAGGGATTTACAAAACCCAAAGAAGTTGAGCGTGCAATTAAATCGGGTACAATTGCTTGATTATTAGCTGTACTCATTCCATCTGTTTTGGCGCGCGCCATCACTTTGGCAGCAACCCCAGCACCTAATGAAGCTCCCGCATCCACATCACTTCCTACATTTTTGGCAGCCCAAATCACAGAATTCTTTGCCTCTGCTAATTTTTCTTTCAAAAATGGACCCTCGCCTGGAAACATCGCCAACAAAATAACATAGCTCGCTTGTGCGACTACTGCCTCTTCAGACGGATATGCAGGTATTCCTGTTGAAGGCAACAAAGGTTTTATCGCTGCATCAACATCGGATGGCGCTTTACGGTTATATTGATATTTATACTTCCATGCCGCCACTAAAGCATCATATTGCGCAATACTCAAATAAGCTAATGCACGAGCCGTGTAAGGGGGATTAGCAAATGGGAACTTAGGATCTGCCAAAGGATCCGCGGCATTCGGTACCGGATAAACACCCGCGGCATTCGATGCAGGCGGAACATTGTAACGTGCCGCTAATTCCCGACCAATCTCATTCCAACGAAGAACCGCTCCTGCTCCCCAAAAATCAACTGATTTTTTTTGCGCGGCAGTCAAGCCTGGAATCACAATCGTTTTCAAGGAATCAATTTCCTTTAAATAAGCAGCGTCAGTCACCAACTTAGGAACCGAAATGGCAACATCCGTAGGTGAAGCCAAAATAAATGACTTCCAAGTTCCCCCATTCACATCTATTTTAGCCGGCGAATAAGCCTTATATAAGGTATCATCCACTTCCTTGCTACAAGAAAGCAGTGTGAAAAATGCTAGTATACTATATAAATATTTCATCGAATTATAAGTTAATAATGTACAATAGCCCCAGCGAGAGCCCTAAGCTTTGGCCCACATTTTGACCATCCACCACGTAGCTCAAGCGGGCATTCACACCCAGATGTTTCGGTTGGTATTTCCCATAAACCCCCACCGTCGTCATCGTCATATCATTGGTCATAAAAGGCATGTCGTTCCGACGAATATCATCGCCTTTCGTACATGAAAATGTCTCCGCAAATAATTCCAATTGATTGTCCTTCTTCAAATAACCAATGCGCAAAGCCGCATCAAATGCATCTGGAACCGCTACTTGATTCGTTTGATACATTTTACCACCGCTTAGATAAGCATCGCGATCCGCTTTCACATGAGAGCGCATTTGGTAAGCGATTGACCCATTTACATACAAATGTTTGGGCAAATCATAGGTAATGATTCCGCGTGTAATCAAGGATTTAGCTCCCAAACCAATCGACATAGGCATGAAATCTAGCACATAATTTGAAATAGGCGTACTAAAACCTACTACCCCGTGCAAACTTAATCCGTGTTTAGAATAGGCTTTGGCCTTCAACCAAATTGAAGCATCCTGAAAACCTTTTTGACCCAGTAAATTACCTTGCGACGCATTCGTACGCACATACGGAACTACCGCGATCACATTAATTTTCTTCGTAATCCCGTAAGCTAACATCGCCGTCATCGATTCTGTCGTCAAGCGACCGATGTTCTGATTCTCCCGAAACAATTGATTTTCCCAATAATTCGTCCAGGACGAATTTCCATAAATCAATGCTCCACAAGCTAATTTTTTATTCATGTAAATGCCATCATGTGGCATTTGGCCCTTGGCAACAGGCAGAACAAAACAAAATGCCAATAATAGTATAATGAGGTATTTCATAGGACGATTAGAAACGATGAGTTAATGTCGCCGAAATGAAGTAATCCGCAAAAGCAGCATCTCCATGCTTGCCTGTTACCCAATCATTCGCACTCTTAATACGATTACGTTGTGTCGCTACTGGCACAGAAACGAATAACGTATTCTTTGCTGTTGAGTAACTCAAGCCTGGTTCTACTGAGAAAATATAGCCCGGCCGACGGAATCCATCACTTCCTCCAATCAAATCATAAGCAGGAATCCCTTCAATACGAGCACCCAATGACGCGCCAATTCCCGCTTTGGCAGAAACGATGTAATTCAAACCTAAACGACCTGCATACTGATCAGCCACCGACATGTAATGAACCATTTCATCCGTAACCGTTTTATCCGGCGCTACGTTAGAAGCCGTATTCACGTTCTGTGGATTCGACATGTAGAAACCGTTGTAGTAAAGTGATGTACGGCTGAAAAGTTGTTGGTACCCCTGAACCTCCAAATTGATACCTACTCCCCCATCACCTAATTGAATCGATTGATCCACGGCTTTCGTAATGGTATAATCCGTTCCATCCGATTTGCGACGATGAAATTGATCTTGAACATTCCAATCACCCGTTGGCAATTTAAGCCCCAATCCCAAAGAGAAATTCCCTTTCATGTGTTTGATGGGGTCCAACATCCAATAAGACGCCGTGATACGCGCATCACCGATTCCATTCGCTTTGGTCTTAAAACGCTTTTGTTCTGGGTTTCCTGAAACGGCATTTCCATAATGCTCATACATGGATGAACGATCATTGAATGCAAGTGGTAAATTCAATGCCACTGATAAGCGATCCGTGATCGAATAAGTCACGCCAAAATCAAATGCTTGCTGGTCATTAATTACATTCGTTCCCGCTGCTTCACGCTGAGGTTGATAATCAGCACCTACAAAGTGCTTGTAAGAATGTAAGCTACGGAAACCCATAGAAACTTGCCATTGGCCTGGGTGCATCATGGAATTTGAGTTAGCACCAGTTCCAACTGAACAACTCATGTGACGAACAGCGACACAACCTTGACCTAATACAACAGATGAGATTACTCCTACGAATAGAAGTGATAATATAATTTTTTTCATTTTGCTTAAATTTTTAAATACATGTACGTTTCCCTCTGATAAAATTATCAAGGGTAAATAATCGAGTATCGAGAAAATTTAAGCTTGCCGTGGAGGCGAAAAGAAATCGGCAGAAAATGCCAACGTAGGTAATGTTTCGTGAGATGGCGATTGCTGAGTAGCAGGCCATTCCATAATATAAAGAACCCATGCAGATGCATGCGCACAATATTCTTTTACAAGGGTATTAATTAATTTAGATTTGGCAGGAGCTTTATCAGGTTGGTCCGACATGTGTTCATTCACTTGTTCTGCCAAATCAAAGAAACGATCACGGGCATTTTGATCCGCAACCAACGTTGTAACGATTTTACCATCAATGACCTGTTGGTCTTTCATTTGGTAAAAATTATCCCCTTGACGAATCTCTCCTGATACAGCTTGTGGCGCATCCCAATCTGTTTGATAGGGCAAAGAGATGGGCATTTCAACTACAATTGTTTCCCCAGCTTCAAATGTATTCGTATCCTGCGCAATAAAGCGCAATGCAAATCCACCTGCCTGATACAGGAGTACGAACAATAGCATTATGGAGAGGATTCTTTTCATTTTAACGTGGGCGAAAATACGCTATTTTTCAATAACTGTCCCCAATTCCTGCGAAATATTTTTCTGAATTTCCTTTAAATGAATGAATTCAAGCAATAAATCATTCATTTCATTCGGATCTCCTACATATTGATCCATGCGTTCCATGACATCTTTAATATGCTGATCGTTGTAAACCTTTCGCAAACGCAAAATATTTTTGTAAGCGAAATCTTCTAAAAGTTCCTCATCCTTCTTCACTTTAATCTCATGTCGGTCTCGCCAAACGGTCGACAAAACATGTTTATCGGATGAAGCATCAATAGCAAAACGCTGCACCTCTTCTTCCGGGTGATGCAGATAAAAGGATGGCTCTGGGATAATACCACGGCCAAATTCCGTACGACAGGTATCCATGATGCCTTTGAATAAAGGTGTTTGAAAATGTACCTCCTCTAATTCATGCAACAGATATTGCAACAAACTCACACCAGGCGCTTTTTCAGGACTTAT
This sequence comes from uncultured Cytophagaceae bacterium, assembly GCA_938008575.1. Classification (GTDB taxonomy): domain Bacteria; phylum Bacteroidota; class Bacteroidia; order Cytophagales; family Spirosomataceae; genus Aquirufa; species Aquirufa echingensis. Next base: position 12,210 of record CALLKB010000041.1, read on the forward strand.
TTCCAAATGGCCATAATTGACCAATAATCGCATGCATTCCAATTCTTGGTAATAAGCCAAATTTTGAACTTCCACCGGTGCATCGACCTCAGGGCCCGGCTCAAACAAAGCCTGTAACTCGGCCTCATTCTGAGGCGACAAAGTTGGAATCGATTTTTGTTGCACTTTCTTCAAATGCAACTTATTCATTTCTGCCAAGAGTACATCCTCCTCCAAACGCATCAATTGTGAGGTCTTTTGGATAAACAAGCTCCGCTGGATGGCATCCGGTATCTTCGAGATACTTTGCACCATTTCCTTAATCAATTCGGATTTCTTGAAGGGATCATCCCCCGCTTCCTTCATGAATAGATTCGCTTGGAACGAGATAACATCCCGAGCTTCTTTCTGAATATATTCAATAAATGCCTCACTGCCGATGGAACGCACAAACGAATCGGGATCCTGCCCTTCCGGAAAGACAACCAAATTCACTTGTAAACCTTCTTCTAAGATCAAATCCATTCCACGCAGAGCCGCTTTGATCCCTGCGGAATCTCCATCATACAGGACCGTGACGTGGTTGGTAAAACGGCCGATCAACTTAATCTGCTCGATTGTCAATGAAGTACCTGAAGAAGCAACTACGTTTTTAATTCCAGCCTGATGCAAGGAAATCACATCAGTATATCCTTCTACGAGGTAACAAACATCTTTTTGTCGGATTTCATTCTTAGCCTGCGCGATGCCATAAAGGGTCGCCGACTTATGATATACAACGGTTTCAGGCGAGTTGAGGTATTTGGCTTGATTCTTCGCATCCGATTTAAGAATACGCGCACCAAAGGCAATGACCTTGCCTGCAACACTATGAATAGGGAAAATAACGCGATTCCGGAAACGATCATATACTTTTCCTTCGTCGTTTTTATTCGTCACCAAACCTGCTTTCTCGATAATATCTTGACTGAAACCATGCTTGAGCGCTGTTTTCAAAAAGACATCCCAGCCTTCGGGGCTATAGCCTAGATCAAAGGCTTGGATCGTAGCATCCGAGAAACCCCGCTCCTTAAAATAAGGCAAAGCAATGGACTTCCCTTCGTCGGATTCTGTTAATTGTTTTTTGAAAAATTCTTTGGCATACTCTAAGATGATCAACAAACTCTCCCGCTCATTTTGGCGCAAGAGTTGGTCATCTGTCATCTCCTCTTCCTGAATATCGATGCCATATTTTTTGGCTAGATGACGCAAAGCTTCGCCGTAGCCTAAGCCTTCAATATCCATGATAAAACGAACCGAATCACCCGCTTTACCACAACCAAAACATTTGTAAATACCTTTGCTAGGTGAAATGGAAAAAGAAGGCGTCTTCTCTCCATGAAATGGGCAACAAGCCCAATAATTAGCCCCTTTTTTCTTTACTGTTACATAATCCCCGATCACGTCTGCCACGGCAGCCGTTTGCTTTATTCGCTCGACGGTTTCGGGATCAATACGCATATTACAATAATAAACCGGCTAATGTTGCTGATAAATACGAAGCTAAGGTTCCTGCAATCAAGGCTTTGAAACCTAATTTTGCCAAATCGGAACGACGAGTTGGCGCTAATTCACCAATCCCTCCAATTTGAATGGCCACTGAAGAAAAATTGGCAAATCCACACAAAGCAAAACTTGTAATGGCAATTGTCTTCGGATCTAATGTTGCTTTCAAATGCACCATATCTAAGTAGGCGACAAACTCATTCACTACCATTTTTTTACCCATCAAAGCTCCCGCCACTTCGACATCCTGAGCAGGAACACCCATTGCAAAAGCGAATACAGAAAATACCTTACCTAAAATCAAATTCATGGAAAGGGATGGCATGTTGATCCAAGAACCTATTTGTCCCAAACCTAAATCGACCAACGCAATTAAGGCAATAAAACCAATCAACATCGCAATCACATTCAAACCTACTTTCAAGCCTTCGCTAGCACCTGCTGCAATTGCATCCACTAAATTCGCATGTGTTTTGATGATGTCCATTTTAACCATGCCTTCGGTCTCCGACTTCTCTGTTTCCGGGAACATAATTTTTGAAATCACCAAAGCACCCGGCGCAGCCATTAAACTCGCGGCTAATAAATAAGCGGCTGGAACTCCTAAGGAAATATAAACGGCCATAACACCCCCAGCGATACAGGCGAAAGAACCTGTCATGGATGCCATCAACTCCGAATTCGTCATGTTTTTCAAATAAGGCTTAATCATGATTTGAGCCTCAACTTGACCTACGAAGGTCGAAGCTACATTGGATAAAGCCTCAGCTCCGCTCACACCCATCAACCAGTGTACACCCTTTCCCATCGTGGATACGACACGCTGAAGCACGCCCAAGTGATAAAACATATTCACAAGAACAGCTACAAAAATGATAGTAGGAACGACTTTGAAGAAGAATATATAATCATTGCCTGCCCCAAAAGCCTGTGACATCAATTTACGATCAACCAAAGATCCAAAAACAAATTGAGCCCCTTTATCTGCCTGACCTAATAAGGTATTAATCGAATCGCCTAACCATTGGAAAGTTGCTTGCCCGACTTCCGTTTTCAAAATAAATACGGCTAAGCCTACTTGTATTAATAGCCCCACACCTACAGTACGGTAATTAATTGCTTTGCGGTTATTGGACATTAAAAAGGAAACGCCTAAAATCAAGACAATCCCCAGTAAGCCTGTAAATCTTTCCATTCGTTTGTTGTTGGTGTAAATTAGTTTTCAGATTGCGTCAAATTGACGGTATATTTTTCAAAGGTAAGCTGTTCAATCAAATCTTCCTCAGTAATTTCATAAAATGCTTGGTGAATATTAAATGGCTCACTACTTTCTACCTTCCAATAATTCCCATCTTCCTGCATTTCATAGGAGTTCACGGTATCACGCAAATTCCAGTCTAAAATGGTAATTGCCATGTTCTTAGCACGTGGGTTCACCATTTCAAAAAGGGATTCTATCCGACGATCAAAGCTTCGCACCATCACATCCGCCGAACCGCCATAAACTTTTGGTTCACCTCCCCGATGGAAATAATATAGACGCGTATGCTCCAAATAATTTCCTACGATCGATTTGATGTAAATATTATCTGACAATCCCGAACGTTGCGGACGAATGCAGCAAATACCACGAATAATCAATAATACAGGCACACCTGCTTTGGAAGCTTTATATAGTGCTTCCATCGTTTCTAAATCTTGTAAGGAATTAATTTTCCAACAAATACCTGCCGGAACACCTTGCTTATGGTTTTCAATTTCTTCATCGATCATCTCGATAAGTCGGTTACGCATATCGCGCGGAGCCGTAATTAAATGCTCATAGTGCGTAGGCATCGAATGCCCTGTAATTACATTGAAAAACTCCGAGATATCTTGCGTAATCCTCGAATCCGTCGTCAATAAGCCTAAATCGGTATAAAGTTTCGCCGTATCTTCATTGTAATTACCAGATGATAAATGTGCATAACTCATGACATGAGATCCTTCATTTCGAATAACCTGCAGTAATTTGGTATGCGTTTTTAAACCCGGAATTCCGTAAATCACAAAACAACCCGCTTTTTGTAAACGTGTCGCCTCCCGAATATTATTCTCCTCATCAAAGCGCGCTTTTACCTCAAACAACACGGAAACGTGCTTCCCTTGTTCTGCAGCACGTAACAAAGCAGACGCAATCCGAGAATTTTTCGAAATACGATAGAGCGTAATTTTGATGGCCAAAACATTGGGATCATCAGCTGCTTGTTCCAATAACTGAATAACCGGCTCAAAATTATTGTATGGGTGATGCAAGAGGATATCCCCGCGCTTCATCGTCTCAAAAATATCACTTATGTGAATCGATTTCAACCCCAAAGGAGGAACCACAGCAGGATTCGCGGCGAGCTTTGATTTAAATTCAGGGTGTTTAAGTATTTGCCAAAATGCCGTAAAATCAAGAATGGATTTCTTGATGAAGATATCCGCTAACTCTAAATTCCAGCGTTTCAACATTTCACTCAATAGAAAATCCGAATGATTTTCCTCTACCTCAACACGAGTTACTCGCCCTAAACGACGATCTTTAATTTTCTTTTTGATCTCATCCACAAAATCCGTTTCCGCATCTTCGTGTTCTACCACATCGAAATCTCCATTTCGCGTAATACGGAACAAGGTTGTCGACTCGATTTCAACATTCCGATAAAGAACTTGTAAATAATGACGAATAATTTGCTCAATGGGTAAAAACAAGACTTTATCATCCCGCTCAATCACATATAAACGCGTCAAATTCAAAGGTATTTGAACAAACGAAATCTTGCGATCCTTTTCATATTTGCCTTTGGAATTTTTCTTATCAGCAATTCCAACCGTAACGACTCCAAAAATGAGCGTTTTGGCTAACAAACTAGGGAATGTATGCGTATGGTCAAAAACCATGGGGGTTAACATCGGGTAAATCGTCCGATGAAAATAAGCCTCCGCGTCTGCAAGTTCGTCGGCCGACAAATCATCTAATGTAGCCAACATCAAACCATTATCCGGAAACAATGGTAGAATTTCTTCGATGAAGAGTCGGTGTTTTTCTTGGCTGAATTCTTGTGCTGACGCAATCAGTGTTTGCTTGAAGGGAACCTCACGCAAGCCAGAATAATCCGTGCGTTCTTTCCCAAAATCGATGTAATTATATAGAGACCCAATACGAATCGTAAAGAATTCATCGAGGTTGGAAGCCGTAATCGCTAAGAACTTCAATCGGTCGAAAAGACTTTTCTCTGCATCTCTTGCTTGATCCAAAACTCGCTCATCGAACTTCAACCACGATAAATCCCGTGAGATAAATCGGGCTTTAGCTATGGTATCCTGCGCCTTTTGCATGGACTTTTCCACCTTGCGCTTTGCTTCACGAGGAGCCATCAAATTAATCTTCCAATTCTTGGGTTGTAGGAACGACAAAAGATTCCCCTGGGAGGAATCTTCTGTTTCGTTAATAATTTGATCTAATTTTGAATCACTCATGATTAGGCTTCTGGAATTTGGTTTTTGATCGCTTCATAATCAGAACCAAGGCGACCCATTTCAGTGGCCAAGAATTTCTGAAGCTCCAAATTAAATATTCGTTTATCAGCTTCTGTTAAGGAATCATAAAGATCTTTCAGCTCTTGATTGATCTGTTGTTTTTCCTCCGCAGTGCTTGCGTGAATGCCACGCAAATGATAGGCTTTAAAATCAACCTCCATGGGACTAAACGTCTACTTTCGCGTATTTCGCATTCTTCTCAATGAAATCACGACGTGGTGCAACTTCATCACCCATCAACATCGAGAATAACAAATCAGCTTCAATGGCAGAATCTACTGTTACTTGCTTCAGTGTACGCGACTCTGGATTCATCGTAGTTTCCCACAATTGCTCCGCGTTCATCTCTCCAAGACCCTTATAACGCTGAACACCCACACTTTCCTCTTTTCCTCCAGCTGCTAATTCTTGAATTGCAAGTGTCCGTTGGTCTTCTGTCCAAACGTAACGAACCTGCTGACCTTTCTTCACTTGATACAACGGTGGTTGTGCAATGTAAATACATCCACGATCCACTAATTCACGCATGTAACGGAAGAAGAAAGTTAAAATCAACGTACGAATGTGACTACCGTCAACGTCCGCATCGGTCATGATGATTACCTTGTGATAACGTAATTTATCCATGTTCAAAGCACGCTCATCTCCATCTTTTCCGAAGGAAACGCCCAAAGCCGTGATCATGTTTTTAATCTCTTCGTTTTCGTAAATACGATATTCTTGCGCTTTCTCTACGTTCAAAATCTTACCACGCAAAGGCAAAATCGCTTGGAAAGCACGGTTACGACCTTGTTTAGCCGTTCCACCTGCTGAGTCCCCTTCGACTAAGTAAATCTCACATGTTTCTGGATCTGAATCTGAGCAATCGGCCAATTTACCTGGAAGTGAGTTAGAACCCAACACCGTTTTACGTTGAACCATCTCGCGCGCCTTACGGGCTGCATGACGTGCTTGCGCTGCCAAGATTACTTTCGCAACGATTTGACGTGCTTCTTTTGGATGCTCTTCTAACCAAGACTCCAACATATCCGACATCGCTGCCGAAACCGCACCAGAAACTTCACCATTACCTAATTTGGTTTTGGTCTGTCCTTCAAATTGCGGCTCAGCTACTTTCACCGAAATAACGGCTGTCAATCCTTCACGGAAGTCATCTCCCGCAATATCAATCTTCAATTTCTCTAATGCACCCGACTTATCCGCATAGTTCTTCAACGTACGTGTCAAAGCACCACGGAAACCCGCAACGTGGGTACCGCCTTCAATGGTGTTAATATTATTTACATACGAAACTACGTTTTCCGTGTAAGACGTATTGTACATCATCGCCACTTGAACCGGAACCCCGTTCTTATCACCTTCCATGTAGATTGGCTCTGTCAACAAAGGCTCACGAGTAGAATCCAAGAATGTCACAAACTCACGCAAACCACCTTCAGAGAAAAACTCCTCCGTACGTGCATTGCCTTCTTCATCTAATTCACGTAAATCCGTCAATTGAACACGAATACCCGCGTTCAAGAATGACAATTCGCGCAAACGACCCGCTACGGTGTCATATTTATATTCAGTAACCGTAAAAATGGTCTCATCCGGCTTAAACAATACCGATGTTCCTGTACGATCTGTGTCCCCCACTTCCTTAACTGGATATTGCGGAACACCAATTTTATATTCTTGTTGGAAAATCTTTCCCTCACGATGAACCGTCACTTTCAAGTCTGTCGACAAGGCATTCACACAAGAAACCCCCACACCGTGAAGACCCCCAGAAACTTTGTAAGTATCTTTATCAAACTTACCTCCGGCGTGAAGCACAGTCATTACAACCTCTAAGGCAGAACGCTTCTCTTTGGTGTGCATGCCGGTTGGAATACCCCGACCGTTATCTTCAACCAAAATCGAATTGTCCGTATTGATCGTCACTTTAATCTTATCACAATGCCCAGCAAGCGCCTCATCGATTGAGTTATCGACAACCTCCCAAATCAAGTGATGAAGACCTTTAAATCCTGTATCACCAATGTACATGGAAGGACGCTTACGAACCGCCTCTAATCCCTCTAAAACCTGAATATTATCTGCACCATAATTTGCCCGATCTTGAGCTGATGTATCTTGTGCTTCTGACATAATGTAATTTAAATGAGTTGAACGAGCTCATTGCTTTGCCCGATTTTAATTGTTGAATCCTAGCCTTAAAAATACAAATTTTTGCCGAATAATCCTAATGCTTAAAGTGGCGAATTCCAGTCATCACCATGGCGATATCATTCGCATCACAATAGGCAATTGAATCCTGGTCTTTAATCGAACCACCAGGCTGCGTCACCGCAACAATCCCCGCATTTCCTGCAATCTCTACACAATCTGGGAATGGGAAAAATGCATCGGATGCCATCACCGCTCCATTCAAATCAAAACCGAATTCTTTCGCTTTATCAATTGCCTGCTTCAAAGCATCCACGCGTGAGGTTTGACCTACACCTGAAGCTAATAACTGACCATCATTGGCTAATACAATCGTATTCGATTTCGTATGCTTACAGATCTTTAATGCAAATGCCAAAGCACGCTTTTGCTCTTCCGTAGGAACGCGTTTAGTCACCGTTTTGAAATCGGCCACACCTTCCATCACTAAATCTTTATCTTGCTCTAACACACCGTTCAACAAAGTCTTGAACATTTTCTTTGGGAACTCAACCGCATTACGCTTCAATAAAATGCGATTCTTTTTCGTTTTCAAAATCTCCAAAGCCTCCTCCGTAAACGAAGGTGCAATCAAGATCTCGCAGAACAAAGGATTAATCGACTCTGCCGCTGCTTTATCTACTTCGTTATTTGTTGCCAAAACGCCACCAAATGCCGAAACAGGATCACAAGACAATGCCTTATCGTAAGCCTCTTTCACCGTTTGACCTGTAGCAACTCCACATGCATTCATGTGCTTAATAATCACAAATGCCGTTTCATCAAATTCATCTAATAAGGTAATGCAAGCATCTACGTCTACTAAGTTATTGTAAGACAATTCTTTGCCATGTAATTTATCGAACAAGGCCGACAAATCTCCGTAGAAAGTACCTTGTTGGTGCGGGTTTTCTCCATAACGCAAACCGTTCGCAGGTAAGCTTGTATAATTAGCCAAATCAGCCATTTCCCCAGCAAAATAACGTTGGATTGCTCCATCGTAATGCGATGAAACAGCAAATGCTTTTTGAGCAAAGCTTCTACGTTCTGCTAAGGTTGTTGAAGTCGTACCATGTGCAGCAAAAATCGCTGAAACCTCCGCGTATTGATCACGTGAAGAAACGATTAGCACATCGTTAAAGTTTTTGGCACCACCACGAATCAAGGAAATACCCCCGATATCAATTTTCTCTATAATATCCTCATCTGAAGCGCCTGATGCCACCGTTTCTTCAAAGGGATATAAATCCACCATCACTAAATCCAACGCAGGGATATCGTATTGTTTTGCAACTTCCACGTCGGAAGCCAAATCACGACGATGTAAAATTCCTCCAAAAACCTTCGGATGTAAGGTTTTTACACGACCACCAAAGATGGAAGGATAACCCGTTAGATCCTCCACAGCAATCACAGGAATACCTAATTCTTCAATGAAAGACTGCGTCCCTCCTGTTGAATAAAGCGTTACGCCATTTTTATGAAGTTCTTGGATAATCGGTGCTAAACCGTCTTTGTAATAAACCGAAATTAAGGCTGATTGGATTTTTTTTACTGACATGGGGCTTAATAAAAAATGAAGCCACAAATGTACGCATTTTGCTTAGCTTGAGCAAGCCCATTCCCTTAGCTTTGGCAATCCTTAAAGGTTTGCCAAAGCTGAACGGGGAATGCTATTTTTTATTGTAACGCTCGTATCGCAACAATCCTTCCAAATAGTAGTAATCTGCATAAATCAAAGGAACATCAATCTCCGAATTCAAGGATTTAGCACCTACGCAATGTTTTATCAAGAAGTTGTTATTTTCTCCCAAAGCGGCACGATATGCAGGACTTGATAAAGACTCCAACATCTTCACAGCATCCGCGTAATAGCGCTTACCTTTTTCGCCTGAATAGGTACTTAACTCCAACAAAGCCGATGCGGCAATCGCACCAGCAGATGCATCACGCTCCTCGTTGGGAATATTAGGCGCATAAAAATCCCAATACGGAATTTTATCCGCAGGTAAATTCGGGTGATTTAAATAGTAATCGGAGATCTTTTGAGCAAAATCTAAATACTTTTTATCCTTTGTATTGCGGTACATTTCTACATAACCATACATCGCCCAAGCGTGTCCACGCGTCCAGCAAGACTCATCTAGATAACCTTGATGTTGTTTTTTGGCCAAAACCTTTCCATCTACATCGTATAAAATCACATGATAACTTGAATTATCCGGACGGAAATGATGCTTCATGGTATTATCTGCATGCGTGATGGCAATTTGACGATAGCGATTATCCCCTGTCTCCCGCGAAGCCCAAAACAACAATTCCAAATTCATCATGTTGTCGATAATTACCGGGTATTTATAGCCTCCCTTGAAGCTATTCCATGATTTGATCAAACCAATCGCTGGATCAAATCGAGTGGCTAAAGACTTCGCCGATTGAATCAATACTTGCTTAGCATGCGGATCTTTGGTCAAACGTAATTCTTGCCCGAAAGAATCATACATCATGAATCCCAAATCGTGTGTTCCTGTATTGAATTGTTCTTTCTCAACAGCCGCGGTCCACAAGCGTGCTGCTTTTTCCCATTGCGCATCATGCGAGCGTTCGTACAATTGCCACAAACCTCCTGGGAAAAATCCAGAACACCACCATTTGGAAGGCATATTCCGATAAGTTCCATCGTGGTTCGCAGAATGTACCGTCACCGAAGTATCTGGATGATCCGCCAACATACGTTGATACTGCTGTTCGGCTAATTTAAATTGCTTGTTGACATCGATTTTTTGCGCAAAAACTGACAGCGGTGCCAATAATGCGAGGAGGATAAGTTTTTTCATAGGTTTGTCTGTAATCAGTCGCTAGTAGTCAGTCGCTAGTTGTCTGTCTTATATTTTAAGTCTTAATTCTTAGTTCTTAACTCTTAGTTCTTAACTCTTAGTTCTTAACTCTTAGTTCTTAACTCTTAATTCTTAACTCTTAATTCTTCACTCTTAGTTCTTAATTAAATAGACGCGAAGTATCGCGTCTCTACAAATACAAGGTCTAAAGTCCAAGGTCTATCTCCCCATCCATCCGCCATCAACGGTCAAAATAGTCCCATGCACATACTTCGAGGCATCCGAAGCTAAGAAAACCACAGGGCCTTTGAAATCAGCAGGTTCGCCCCATCGATTCGCTGGAATACGACCTAAGATTGAAGCACTTCGCTCTTTATCTTCGCGCAATGCCGTTGTATTGTCCGTTGAAATATAGCCCGGCGCAATCGCATTGACATTAATTCCCTTACTCGCCCATTCGTTGGCCAATGCCATCGTCAAACGCGCAATTCCTCCTTTACTAGCTGCATAACCGGGAACATTGATTCCACCCTGAAAACTCAATAATGATGCGGTAAAAATAATTTTTCCGGAACCATGGGCCAGCATCGACCGACCTATTTCCCGACTTAAAATAAATTGGGAGGAAAGATTCACTTCTAGAACCTCATCCCAATATTCGTCGGAATGTTCCGCTGCAGGATCACGTAAGATTGTTCCCGCATTATTCACCAAAATATCAATCCGAGGATAGTCACGCAACACGGCTTTGATAAATTCATACAAAGATTCCCGATCAGAAAAATCCGCTTGGTAGGCCTTAAATTTTCGCCCTAAGGCTGTAACCGCCTTTTCAATGTCAGAGCCATTTAATTCGAGTGTAGCCGAAACACCAATAATATCAGCTCCCGCCTCCGCAAGTCCAATCGCCATGGCCATGCCTATCCCCTTCTTACATCCTGTCACCAACGCGACTTTTCCGCTTAAATCAAATGTATTTTGCATAAACTTAATTTATATTTAAAGGCTTATTAATATCATCTTTACTCAAAGAACATCTCACAAATAAGCTGCTTATTTCAAATGAACCGCAGAATCATTGATTTGATAATTCTTAGTTTTCACCAATTCCATGATCGCAGATCCTGCTAATAATACCGGTCCATAGCCATGCGCCGCAAATGGGGAAATCGGTCGATAGTAGTAGAATGCCGGATCCCAAGCCAAGCCCGTTCCCACACAAGTGCCTTCTACATGTCCTTTTTCGTTCACTTTAGAAGCGACAGCATTCCAGCCTAATAAAGCCGCAGGGCCATAAATTTTCGGATCTAACCAACCCATGTTGATGCCCTTGGCAATCACATAGGTATAAATGGCTGTTGCAGATGTCTCTAAATAAGAATCGTTTTTATCAATTAACTGATGCCAAAAACCCGTTCCATCTTGATAAGACATCAAACCTTTTAAATGAAGCTTCAACTGCTTTAAGATCTCGGGGCGGGCAGGATGATTCGCCGGTAAAAACTCCAACATTTCACATGTCGTTAAGAGAGCCCAGCCATTGGCACGGGCCCAATGAAACTCCGGATGTTCTTCGGCATCCACTAAATAGCCATGCATGTAAATATTCAAATTCGGATTGAACATACGTTTGCGGTAAGCATTGAATTGGAAAACCGCTTCTTCGTATTCGCCCAACTGTAAAAGTCCAGGAATTGCCATGTACATATCATCCAACCACATCGTGTGATGCAAAGGACGAATACGAACCAAAGTACGATCCGGTAAACGATGCTCTTCCTTTAAAATAAAATCGGATGCACGCTTAGTCACAAAAGACATATCGGTCGGAAAACCGGCCTTCTTCGCTTTAACAACTGCCATACCCATCGCCCCAATGTCATCCAAGGCACGCGGGTGAATCAAGCCATGCAAAACATGTTTCGATTCATTTTTTTGTGCCGCGGGAATGGCCGAGGCGATTAAATTCAAGCGATTGAAAACATAATCCTTGTATTTGGCAGAACCTGTAATGCGGCTCAGTTCCAACATCCCCGAATAGGTTACGCCCCATTCATACGAAATAGGCCGAAAATCTCCTTTTGAGAATACCGTCTGATCTTCAAAGGCTTGTCCAGGTGACCAAACTGCACCCGTCGTTTTATTCACAAAATGATTGGGGGTTGCAACTTCGAGGTAATTGAAAACACGATCGATAACCGACTGTACCTCTTCCGGCTTTGCCGCACCATAATGCGTAGGATAATCAGGCTGTAAAGCGTGCAATGGAGCCGTAGCATCGGAAGCTGCAGTAATATTTTTCTGAGCGAATAGGCTCGAAGAAATAAAAAGAAGGACAAATGTATATCGCATAAAAAAGGGCTTACTCATCACAAAGACAAGTAAGCCCTAATTTTACTTTTGGAATATCTATTTTTTCATTTCGATTCCTTGAATCTGCACGACAATTTGTTGGTCTGTCGCCTTCGGATTCACCGCCACAAAATACACATCATGCTCTCCACTAGTGGACTGAATCGCAACTTTTTGAGAAGTCGGAGCTGGACGACGTGGTGCTTGTTGGGCCGGAGCCGCAGGTGCCGCAGCTCCCGCTGTTCCTGCAGCTGGTGCTGGTGCAGCTGTACCTGCTGCCGCAGGCGTTCCTAGTGGTGCGCCTTTACCCGGAGTTGCCGCAGGTGCAGGACCCCCAAATCCCCCTTGAGAAACTTCAATGGGATTCGTTTTACCTATCACCGGTCCCGTAGGAGAATCTAAGTGAATTTCAATCACACCACCTGCTGCATTCGTACGAGCTTGTGCAGATGCTGCAATTTCAATCGTCGAGATACCAGTCAAATCCAACTCTTTATAACCTAAATACGGATTTTGACCCACCATATTCGTTGAACGACCCGGAGTGATTAATTGTAAAATCCCTTTCGAAACATCCGCTTTTTCTACGTTCAAAGCTGGATGACGTAAGAACAACCATTTCTCCGATTGAACTGGAGCCATTTTCTTGTTTCCTTTGTCTAAGTAAGTCGCGCGAACCACGAAAACCCCTTTAGAAGACGATTGATCTGCTGGCTTTTTCAAACCTAAGGTTCCGGAAGTGGCGATGGCATTACTTGCTTTGGCATCCCCTAAACTTAAAATATAGTTCACCATCGCTTTCGCATCTGCTTTCGAGATATTCGGGTGAGCAGACATCGCGTGTTCGCCCCAAACGCCCATTCCACCAACAATTACCTTGTCAGAAAGTTTCTCCACCATATCTTGGCCTTTGTACTTCTCCGCCACTTCTTTGTAAGATGGCCCTACAGAACGTACAGACATTTGGTGACAAGACTTGCAATCACTTGCGTTGATCAAACGAAGACCTGCAGAGGCAAATAAATCGCTATCAGCCTTGCGGTGCGATTGCGCCATCTCGATCGGATCGTAACCTGAGGCTACATAATCCACGGTCGCAGCAACTGCCTCTTTGGCGATACCTTTACCTAGCGTTCCGTCTTCTTTATCTTCTACTTTCACTTCGTATTTCAAAGGCTGCCCTTCGAAATAGAATGATTTGTTTCCTTCCACCGCGATATCCACTACTGGCGCTTCGTTACCTACTAAGATTTCCAAAGAAGCCGTGTTCGATAATCCTTTCGGATCTGCCACCTTCAAAGTCACTTCGTATTTACCCGCATCTCTCAATTGCAAAGTCGGATTAGCACCCGCTAAATTCTTCACGAATTTGCCTGCTTTCTTCACAGTCCACGTATAGGTCAACTTATCTCCGTCGAAATCTTTCGTTCCATCTGCAGATAAAGTCGTTGTAAATGGAGCAGCACCCGCCTTTTTAGCCGAAGAGGCTTCCACATACGGCTTGCGGTTTCCGCCTTGGTATTCAATCTTCACCAAACGCGCATTTTCGTTTCCGCGGAACCAAGCTGAACCATATTCTAGAACATATAAATCTCCCTCAGGACTGAAGTCCATATCGATCGCAGAACCAAAAGTCGTAGAGGGCATAAAGCGCTCCATCGACTTATAATCTCCTTTTTCATCTAACGTAACCGACATAATCCAGCCACGCATAAACTCCACGATTAGCCATTTACCTTCATAATATGCCGGGAAAGCACGCTTTGCACCTGCAAAATCCGCCTTTCTGAAGACCGGACCACCCGTCGCTGAACGACCTGATGAACCCACTAAAGGAAACTCCTCTGACGTTCCATACGGATACCAAATCATCGCCTTCGTTGCCGCAGGCAATTCACGTAAACCGGTGTTGTTAGGGGATTCGTTCACTGGAGCAGCTGGATAGAATTTAGGTCCAATCGCCATCGTCTCGAAATTCACATCCGCATAAGCTTGGTTGTTTCCGATGAAATACGGCC
>CALLKB010000042.1 GCA_938008575.1 uncultured Cytophagaceae bacterium
ACTTACAGTAACAACACAATCTAGCAGCGAAGAATATATTGGTCCTTGTTATGTAAAAGCAAAGCCAGGCGAGAAAAAAGCAGTATATGCACATGAAGATTCCATATTCGTAAATATATATCCCAATCCGGATAATACAGAGGATTTAGAAAAAATAGAACAAGAATATGCAGGCATAAGAGCACAACAAGACTGGGCTAATTACATAAAGAATTCTGCTGTATCTTCCCCAGAATATAGAATATATAAAAAAGAAAAAGAATTGAGAGAAACAGAAACAAAAAAAATTGTTTCAATGAAAGACAGTGTTATTAGTAAATTGGAACTTAAAAATTCTAATTCAGAACTAATAATAAATTCCGAGAGAGATAAGTTCAGTATTATTGATGAACAATTAAAGAAAACTGAAAAACAATTAAGAAAAGAAAGAATAAAAACAAAGATTTTTAAGTCATTAACCACTATCAGTACTTTAGCTATAGGAGCATTATTAATAGTAAACTAATGGCATTAAGTAGTACCGAAAAAAAAGAAATTGAAAACATTATTCGTAAAGAAATAAAATCTTTTATGGGAAATAGCACCATAAAACAGTTTGAAGATAAATTTATGGATAAAATTCAAAAAGAAATAAAAAGAGGTAGATTGGAGAGTGGAGTCAAAGACATAACCCAAAAAATGTTCAGTGAGTTTTATCAACTTATGTGGAGTAATAGAACTCAACTTGGACAAAAATTAAAAAACACCTGATATGCCAAATTCATCAGAAGTATTCAAAAAAAGTTTTGACAATTCAGTTAAAGATTTACCTAAACTTGAACCAGAAGTAATGTTAGGTTTAAATAAAATGAAAGATGAAATGTCGGAAGATGAAGTTCCTAAGAAGAAAAAATCCGAAAATAAAGAAGCAACTGGTTCTGGTTCTTCTGGTGCCTATTCAGGACCATTGTTTGGTGATAATGAATTGAAAGGTGCAACGGAACGCATGGTGAATACATTCGAGTCGGTGTATGTAGAAAACAAAGGTAAAGGGAAATTCGAATTACATTTCTTGCCGGCATTAGCACAAGTATCAAAAGTGATGGTCTTGCGTACCGAGGATGTAGACAAAGACGGAAATTTGGATGTGCTTTTAGGGGGTAATTTCAATGGAGCCTCTATGTATCAAGCTCGTTATGATGCCTTCTTTGGTCTAATTCTGAAAGGAAATGGCAAGGGTGGATTTAGTCCGATGATTCCAACGGAAACAGGTTTCTTGCAAGATGGGGATGTTCGCGATATTAAGATTGTGCATACGCCAAAAGGGCCTTTATATTTCGTGACACGCAACTCCGCAGCGATTCAAATCTTTAAAAAGCTGAATTAATGCGGAGGCTATTCGGATTGCTGCTATTTCTGAGTATTGCTTTTGCATCCTGTAAGCGGGATGTTAAGGAAGGGGAGCAATTGGCCAAACAATACTGTGAGTCTTGTCACATGTTACCTAGTCCGGCTTTGTTGCCACAAAATGTTTGGAAATATTCAACGCTCCCTTACATGGGAATTATGTTGGGCGTTTCGCATGAGATCGACCAATTGGAAAAACCGCTTTCCGATTATGCCATCATGCGGCCGGCTTCGCAAATGATTCCGGACGATGATTGGGAGAAAATCAAGGATTATTACTTGACCGAGGCCCCGAAGGAATTAGCGGCGGTAGATTATCCCGCATTGCCGGAGGAAAATGAATTATTCGCCATTGAAGATTTAGCTGTTTCCAAAGCGAATGCAACGATTCCAAATTTTACTGCAGTTCGGATCGACCCTGTTAAACATCAGATCATTGCGGGGGATCAATCCAATCGGGTTATCTGGGTATTGGATGCTGCGGGAAAACCGAAGCAGCAATTAGAAAATCAAGATGCGTTGACTTACATTGAAGCATGGAAGGGACAATACCTTTTTACCTTTATTGGGACAACGACACAGGCGAATCCAGATGTGAATGGTTCGATTAAAACTTATGCTTCAGGTGCACCAAGTACGCTGATTAAAAGCCTGAATCGCCCGATTGAATTGAAGGCGAGGGATTTAGATGGTGATGGTCAAGATGAATTAATCAGTAGTGAGTTTGGATTCATGCAAGGCGGCATGTCGGTTTGGAAGAAAAATGGAACGAGCTGGACTAAGAAAGTTTTAAATCCGCAGACCGGCGCAACCCATGTGGATGTGCGGGATTTTAATGGGGATGGCAGATTGGATATTGTGGCATTATTTGCGCAAGGGGATGAGCGAATTATGCTTTATACGAATAAAGGAGGCTTGAATTTTGAAGAAACACGCCTCTTGCGTTTTCCTTCCATTTACGGAACGAGTTCCTTTGATATGGGTGATGTGGATGGCGATGGCGATTTGGATATCGTTTGTACGGCAGGCGATAATGCCGATTTCTCTACGATTTTAAAGCCTTATCACGGAGTTTATGTCTATACGAATCAAGGCAAGATGACGTTCAAGCAACATGCATTTTATCCCCAAAATGGTGCCACCAAGGTGATGTTGGCGGATTTAGATCAGGATGGTGATCAAGATATGTTATCGATTGCTTTATTCCCCGACGTGTCCAAACGTCCCGCGGAAGGATTGATTTATTTTAATAATTCAGGTAATGGCTTCAATCAAATGACCATTCCTGTGAACCATTTGGGACGCTGGTCGGTGATGGACATTGCTGATATTGAGGGAGATGGTGATTTAGATGTGGTGTTAGGTAGTCATGCCGTGGCGAAGTTCCCTGCTGGCGGATTTGATCCAGCCTGGAAGACCGCAAAAGGAATTTTAATTTTACGAAACAAAAAACGATGAGGCAGGTATTGCTTATGTGTTGCTTGCTCTTGTCCTTTGCTTCGCTAGGCCAAAAACGAGGCTATTTTATTTTTTCAGGAACGATTCAGGATCTAGAAACGAAGGCTCCCATCGAAGGCGCATCTGTCTTATTTTCGGGTTTGTCGATCGGGGCACGTACGGATTCTACTGGTCATTTTTCAGTGACTTTACCGGCTCGTTCTTATCAAATGGTTTTTCGGAGTCTAGGCTATAAGTTTAAAACGGGCCGCATCGACTTAAAGGAGAATGCGAGCATGACGGTACTTCTTGAGAAATCTGAACAGATTTTGGATGAGGTTGTTATCTCGGCAGAGAAGTCGGATGCCAATGTCAATCGGACCATTATGGGGGTTGAAAAGATGTCGAGCAAGACGCTGAAAAAGCTGCCCAATTTGATGGGGGAGGCCGATGTCATTCGTAGTATTATGTTGTTGCCGGGTGTGTCCACGGTAGGGGAAGGTGCCTCTGGTTTTAATGTGCGGGGCGGAAATGTGGATCAAAACCTAGTCTTATTGGATGGAGTCCCCTTATTTAATACCTCCCATTTATTTGGATTTTTTACGGGCTTTAATGCCGACATGGTCCAAGACTTGAGTTTGTATAAAGGCGGAATTCCCAGTATGTATGGCGGCAGAGCATCTTCTGTATTGGATGTTCGCGTGAAAGAAGGGAATTTTGAAAAATGGTCTGTTCAGGGTGGGGTGGGACCCTTATCTAGCCGACTCTTGTTCGATGGTCCTTTGGTTAAAGGTAAAACATCGTTGATTTTAGGGGCTCGAGGTTCGATGTCCGATTTCTATTTGGGTTATTTCCCGAATCCCGCGCTACAAAAAAGTAAAGCAGATTTCTATGATGTCAATTTCAAGTTGACGCATAAATTGAGCGAAAACCAACGGATTTCTGTGTCGGGCTATGTCAGTCACGATGGCTTTAAATTTGCTTCAGATACCTTGTATTCTTGGCAGACGAAGACTTTGAATTTTCAGCATCATGCCTTGTGGCGAAATTGGTCACATCATTTCACCGCTTTTGTGAGTGATTATTCCTATGGCATTGATGGCTTAAAATCAGGCTATGAATTCGCGTGGAAACCTTCTATTACGCAAAAATCAATCCGCGAAGACTTGAGTTTGGATTTGAAAACGCGTGGTCGTTTGGACTTGGGTGTTGAGTTTAATTCCTATCGGAATGATGCAGGAACGTTTAAGCCAAATTCGGAAAAATCCGTCGTGAATACATTCCCCATGCAAGCGGAAAATTCGCGCGAAATGTCGGTTTATGTGGGTCATAGTTTGCCGCTTGGGAAGCGTGTTAGTTTAGATTATGGCCTTCGCTACGCCTATTATCAGTTGGTGGGCGCCCAAACTTTCTATCAATACAAACCCGGTATTCCGCGCGCATTCAATACGATCATGGATACCTTGCAATATCAAGCGGGTGATGTGATTCAAGCCTATGGCGGTTTTGAACCTCGCTTGTCTTTGGCGGTGAAATTGGATACCAATACCTCGATAAAATTAGGCTTCAACCGTATGCAACAGTTCATGCATTTGTTGTCGAATACGATGGCTGTATCACCGGTGGACATTTGGAAGAATTCAAATCCTTATTTGCCGCAGCAGGTGGCGGATCAATTTTCGATCGGATTGTTTAAGAATTTTACCAATGCGCAAAATGCCGTTTTTGAGGCATCCGCGGAATTGTATTACAAGCGTTTATCCAATGTCATTGATTACGTTGACGGGGCGGCGCTTTATTTGAATCCAACGGTGGAGACGCAATTATTGGTGGGTAAGGGTCGAGCCTATGGAGCTGAGTTTTTCTTGAAAAAGGCGCGGGGAACACGTTTGACTGGTTGGGTTTCTTATACCTATGCGCGTTCATTCCGTTTGATTGAAGCTAATGAAAATCAAATTGCCGCGAATTTTGGCAAAGAGTTTCCTGCGAATTTTGACATGCCACATAATTTCAAGTTTGTGCTGAACAATCGATTGACAAAGCGAATTTCGTTTAATGCGAATTTTACTTATACCTCCGGCCGGCCGATTACCTATCCGAACGCCCGTTACAAGGTATATGCCTACAATGATTTATATGATTTTGAATATGCATCGGGGATCTATCCACGTGCTGGATATCTGCCTACGACCTATCAGTACAATGGTTCAACCTTTACGTATCTAAGTGGGACGACGATTGCACCCGTTTTGGATGGCTATTCCTCGCCGAGTTTTACCTTGCGTAATGAAGAGCGAATTCCATTTTACATGCGTTTGGATGTAGGCTTTACGATTGAACCCAAAGAGGGAAAACGCTGGCAGGGTAGTTGGAATTTCTCCATCTACAATTTGCTGTCTCGCCAAAACGCCTATTCGATTTTCTTCCGTTCTTCTACGGGTTTGATTAATCAGGCACGTACCTATCAGCTTTCGGTTTTGGGAGCTGCGATTCCATCCATCACCTATAACTTCAAATTCTAATGAAAAGACTCTTACTATTTTCATGGATGCTGTTGTTGATGGCCTGTGAAACAGAAATTACGGATTTTAAGACGCAAAATTTAAGCAATGCGATTGTCGTTTATGGGGAGATGTCCAACATGGCAGGGCCCTATACCGTTCGCTTGAATTATACCTCAGGCTATTCGCCTTTTGATGTTACGGAGTTTCAGGGCCAGGTGATTCAAGGTGCGGATGTTCGCATTGTAGATGAAACGGGGGCTGCCATGACAATGAAGGAAACTTCCAAAGGTGTTTACCAAACCCCAGCTTCCTTTATTGGAGTTGTAGGGAAAAAATACCAGTTGAAGATCATGACCAAAGCCGGGCAGGACATTGCCTCAGCTTGGCAAACCTTGACTGCCCCTGTAGCGCCAGAGGGTTTGAATTCCCAATTTGTCACAGCGGAAAAGGTTGAAAATATGCGCTTTGATTTATCGGGCTATTTACCTGATCAGAAGCAAGTCGAAAATTATTATTTCATCAAACGCCAAGATTTCATTCAGTTCTTGACTACCTGCCCGGAACCACCCCCACCTCCACAGCCTGTTCCTGCATGTGATTGTAAATGTTGGCAAGCTCCTCAAAATACCCAACCGATTTTATTGACGGATTTCTTAGTTGATGGTTCGAAAATAAAACTCCCCTTGGGGTCGGTTAATTTCCGGGATTTTACGGATTGGGTAGTGCAACTGGAAGTTTATTCGGTGGATCGGGCGACGCATACCTATTGGCAGCGGCAAGAAGACCAACGGACTTTAGGTGGAGGAATTTTTGATAAGGTTCCTGCACAGATCCTAGGGAACTTGACTTGCTTGAATAATCCGGACCAACAGGTTTTAGGGTATTTCATGGTAGCTGGAAAATCGAAAACGCGTCTTAAGGTTGATCGCTACAATGGCATTCCCTATGAGACGTATAATAAGTTGGTGAATTACGTAGAATTCAACAACATCCGCTACAAGAACTATCCTCTCTGGGATTGTCGGAAAGCCGCTTGGATTCCCTACAATGTGGGCTTGAATTTACCAGTTTACTGATCAAAAATCTCGTGTTCAACCCTTACCTTTGGCAATCCTCCAAGGTTTGCCAAAGGTAGTTGGGGACTTTGCCTACGGTAGTTGGTCGAGACCCAATATAGTATGCTTGCATAATAGTTTTTTTCTCTGCAAATTTGCTTCCATCTAAACTGAAAAATTATGCCGAGAGAATACGACCGCCGCAACCTCGACTTCATTCTGAAAGAGGTATTCAATTATGGTTCTTTGTGTCAATATCCCCGTTATGCGGATTATGCACCTGACATGTTTGACATGGTCTTGGATTCTGCCGAACAAATCGCGGAACGTCATTTACGCCCTCATTTTGTGGATGCGGATCGCAAACAAGCTGAATTAATTGATGGGACTGTGCAGGTACATCATTCCGTGGAAGCCTATGTGAAAGAAATGGGCGATGCTGGGATGATTGGAGCCACGTTTTCGTTTGAGAAAGGGGGCCAACAAATGCCATCCATCGTGGGTGGTGCGCATGAATTTATTCGCGGTGCGGCCAACAACTCCATCGTCATGTTTACGGGATTGAGTAATGGTGCGGCACATTTAATTGCCAGCTTTGGTTCAGAAGAGTTGAAGCAAGCATTTGTTCCCAACATGCTTGCCGGAAAGTGGACAGGTACTATGTGTTTGACGGAACCTCAAGCGGGTAGTTCCTTGAACGATGTCAGTACCAGCGCGAAGGATTTAGGCAACGGGACCTATTCAATTAAAGGTCAAAAAGTATTCATCTCGGGTGGCGATAACCACTTTTCAGAAAACATTATTCACTTAGTTTTGGCGCGTTTGGAAGGCGCTCCCAAAGGGACGAAAGGGATTTCACTTTTCGTGGTTCCTAAGCGCCGACAAGAAAACGGGCAATGGGTTTCGAATGAGGTGACATCCATGGGTCTGTACCATAAAATGGGCCAAAAAGCGACTCCGGCTTTACATCTTTCTTTTGGGGATAAAGGGGATTCCATTGGTCATTTGGTGGGTGAGCCCAACAAAGGGTTGATGTACATGTTTCAAATGATGAATGAAGCCCGCTTGGGTGTGGGAATGGGTGGTGCCTACATCGCTTCCGCTGCTTATCATTTCTCCAAACAATATGCGTCTGAGCGTAGCCAAGGTAGAAAATTAACGAATAAAGATCCAGAGACTCCGCCGACCCTCATTCAAAATCACCCCGATGTACAACGCATGTTGTATTACCAAAAATCGATCGTAGAAGGCGCCATGGGCTTATTGTTCCAATGTTTTCTTTGGGAAGATTTATCCAAATGCCTGACAGGTGATGAACAAAAAGAAGCTCAAATGCTCTTGGATTTAATGACGCCTGTAGCGAAAACCTATCCGGCCGAACAAGGAATCTTAGCGGTCAATCAAGGACTTCAAGTACTCGGAGGCTATGGGTACACGGAAGATTTTCCTTTGGAACAAATGGCACGCGATGTGCGGATTATGTCTATTTATGAGGGAACTACCGGGATTCACGGTTTAACTTTACTAGGTCGCGGCATTCCAAGCGAACAAGGAAAAGCGGTTCAAGCTTTAGTTAAATTGATTCAAGCGGATATTGCCCAAGGAATGACGAATGAAATCACTAAACCCTATGCGGAGATTTTGGCGAATGAATTAGCTAGCCTCAATAAAGTAACTCTGCATAAATTGAGCAAAGCGGGACAGCCCGACGTGTTCTTAGCCGATTCAACGCTGTACATGGAATTGTTTGGCTTGATCGTGGTGGCATGGCAATGGCTGAAACAGGGAAATGTGGCCGCTAAAAATATAGATTCGGCGGAGAAATCGTTTTACCAAGACAAGATTCATACGATGAAGTTTTTCTACCATTATGAGGTGCCAAAGGCTTTGGGATTAACAAAACGTTTGCTTGATGACGAGATTTTAACCATTTTTGAATAATTATAGACTTAAACTTCATCACGATGCTTAAAAAGCTTTTCGCCATTGGATTTATGTTTTGCTCTTTGCAAGCCATGGCCCAATACAATGCCTACGAATTATTTCATCCTTTGTGGAATTATGGTCCAGTTTCACCTGCACGTTCTGCGGCAGGTGTGCCGGGTCCCAACTACTGGCAAAATGTTGCTGATTATAAAATATCAGCCTCTTTGGATGATACGAATCGCAAGATTTCTGGCGATGTAGAAATTACCTACAAGAATTACTCCCCAGATAAATTACCTTTCCTTTGGTTACAATTAGACCAAAACTCCTTCAATACGCAATCGCGTGGAGGTAAAACAACACCTGTATTAGGCGGACGTTTTGGGAATGTGGCTTTTGATGGAGGATATAAAATTGAAAGTGTTTCGGTGGATGGCAAGCCGGCCAATTTTATTGTCGAAGACACACGGATGCAGATTCGCTTGGCTTCTCCGCTAGCTGAGAAAGCGGGTATCGCAAAAATCAAAATCGTTTATTCGTTCACTTCTCCTAAAAACGGTTCTGACCGCATGGGTATCCAAGAAACGAAGAACGGGGATATCTACACAGTGGCTCAGTGGTTTCCACGCATGTGTGTTTATGACGACATCGAGGGATGGAACGTGTTACCTTATTTAGGTGCAGGTGAGTTCTATTTGGAATATGGAAATTTCGAATATTCCATCAACGTGCCTGCGTCACACATTGTCGTAGGTTCGGGTGAATTATTGAATCCTTCAGAAGTGTACACGGCAGAACAAATGAAACGTTGGGCTGCAGCTAAAACGTCCGAAAAAACAGTCATTATCCGTTCGGCGGCTGAGGTGACAGATGCGGCGTCTCGACCAGCCAAGGATCGTTTGACATGGAAATTTGCTTGTAAAAATGCACGCGATGTAGCCTTCGCCACGTCGAAAGCCTTCATTCAAGATGCGGCGATGATCAATTTGCCTAGCGGTAAAAAAGCAACAGCAGTTTCCGTTTATCCGATTGAATCGGACGGCGAAAAAGCATGGGCTCGTTCCACAGAATATGTGAAAGCATCCATTGAGCATTATTCAAATTGGTTATATGAGTACACCTATCCTGTGGCAACCAATGTGGCAGGTATCGTATCTGGAATGGAATACCCAGGAATCATTTTCTGTGGCTTCCGCGATCAAACCGCTTCTTTATGGGGCGTGACAGATCACGAATTTGGCCATAACTGGTTCCCAATGATCGTTGGAAATAACGAGCGTAAATTTGCTTGGATGGATGAAGGTTTTAATACGTTCATCAATTTCTATTCGACAGATGCCTTCAATAAAGGTGAATACAAGAATCAAAAGTTTGATATGCATCAACTCGCTCCACGCATGTTCCGTGCGGAGGCTGATCCGATCATGTCTATTCCAGATGTCATTCAAGCCCGTAACTTAGGTTGGGAAGCGTATAACAAACCAGGATTTGGTCTGCGTATTTTGCGTGAGCATATTTTAGGTGCTGATCGTTTCGATTATGCTTTCCGTCATTACATCAAAAACTGGGCATTCAAACACCCTACGCCACGTGATTTCTTCCGTGCAATGGAAGATGGAGCCGGTGAGGATTTAGGTTGGTTCTGGAAAGCTTGGTTCTACGAATTATGGAAGTTGGATCAATCTGTCAAAGATGTGGATTACATCGATCAAGATCCTGCCAAAGGTGCTTTGATCACGATCGAAAACTTGGATAAAATGGCCATGCCTGCCATTGTGGAAGTGGAATTAGCAGGTGGTGCCAAAGAGCGTTTCAACTTCCCCGTGGAGATTTGGCAACGTGGAGGTTCTTGGACATTCAAGACAGCTACTAACTTACCTATCAAATCAGTGACGATCGATCCAGACCATGTCTTCCCAGACATCAATGGGAAAAATAATACGTGGAAGCCGATTGCCTACAAGGCACCGAAAGGCAACTAACAAAAATGCCCCGATGAGAGTCGGGGCATTTTTTAATGTTTATTCAAGATCCGACCGATGTCGTTCGCCTTCGCTAATTCCTCTTTCAGTTTATCATAACTGCCCGACAACATCAGGCCTTTATATTTCAATAGCGTATTGATGTATTCGTCCAAAACGTCCATCAAGTTTTCTTGATTTTGGTGGAAAATTTGCGACCAGGTTTCTGGGGATGATTTGGCCAAACGTACAGTTGATTCAAAACCCGTGGAGGCTAATTCGAAAATGCGTTCTTCGTTTTTCTCTTTTTCCAAAACCGTATTCGCCAAAGCAAATGAACAAATGTGGGAAATGTGCGAGATATACGCCGTGTGTACATCGTGGTCAATCGAATCCATGTAAATCAGATTCATGCCTAAGCCATCCCGGTACAAACTTTCAATGGTCGCAACGGCTTCCGGAGCACTCAATTCCTTATCGCAAATCACGCCACGCTTTCCTTGAAACAAGCCTTCAATAGCCGCCTCCGGTCCCGAAAATTCGGTTCCGGCCATCGGGTGGGTCGATACAAATTGCTTCCGTTTCGGGTGATTTTTAAGCGCCTCGTAAACCGGTGTTTTGGTAGAACCTACCTCAATGACAATTTGACCGGGTTTTAATCGGTCTAATACATTCGGAATAATTTGAACCAAAATGTCCACTGGCGTTGCACATACAAACACGTCAACGCGTTCGATGGCTTCTTCTAAGGGTAATATTTCATCCACTAAACGTAAAGACAGTGCCTTCACTGCGTGAGCAGGATTCGCTTCAATTCCAATGAGTTCAAATGCCCAGCCTGAGCTGCGCAATGCTTTTGCGATGGAACCTCCAATTAAACCAATACCTATAATGCCTACCTTCTTAGATTCCATTGCTGTGATTTTTGATGCGATCTATCGCCGTTTGAAACACCCCTTCTTTGGCACATAATGAAATCCGCACATAGCCATTTCCTTGTGTTCCAAAAATCCCCCCTGGCGTGATGAATACCGCATTCTCGTCTAAAATTTTGTCGGAAAGCGCATAGCCCGACTCATAATCTGCCGGTATGCGTGCCCAGACAAACATGCCGGTTTGTGCCGGATCATACACGCAATCTAATAGGTCCAATAATTCGAAAACCTTTTTCTGGCGGGATTGATAGATTTTATTTTGTTGGGCAAACCAGTGTGAGTCTGCCGACAAAGCTTTCACCGCAGCTTCTTGCAAAGGCAAAAACATGCCTGAATCCATGTTGGACTTGAATTTCAACACGGGATCTAATAATTCTTTCCGACCGAATGCCGCACCGATGCGCCAGCCAGCCATGTTGTGGGATTTGGACAATGAATTCAATTCGATCGCTACTTCTTTCATGCCGGGAACGGCCAACATGCTAATCGGGTTCTCATTCAATATGAAACTGTAGGGATTGTCATTCACCAATAGAATTGAATGGCGAATAGCGAAATCCCGTAGTTTAGTAAAGAATGCCAAATCTGCCTTCGCACCCGTAGGCATATGTGGGTAATTGACCCACATGATTTTCACTTTCGATAAATCTTGTTTCTCCAACGCATCTAAATCGGGTAGCCAGCCATTAGCCTCCGTTAATTCATACGCTTGCACCGTGGCTCCCGTCAGCGAACAAGCTGCTTGGTAGGTTGGATAGCCTGGGTTTGGAATCAAAGTGACATCGCCCGCTTCTAAATAAGCCATGGCAATGTGCATGATGCCTTCTTTGGAACCAATCAGGGGTAATATTTCATGCGCAGGATCTAATGTCACTCCGTAGTGCTTCGCATAAAATGCAGCAAAAGCCTCTCGTAACGCAGGAATTCCTTGATAACCTTGGTAGGCATGATTCGCAGGATTTGCTGCGGATAAAGTCAAGGCCTCAATGGTCTCCATGGAAGGAGCGAGGTCTGGACTACCAATGCCCAAGTTGATCACGGGAATGCCAGCGGCGCGTAAGGCAGCTATTTGCTTCAGTTTTGTGGAGAAATAATATTCCTCTACTGACTGTAAACGAGACGCGGGTGAAATGGAAAAGCTCATAAAATAAAAATGCCGACTCACAGGCCGGCGAAAATAAGTTAACATCAAAAACCTATCAAACCGGTTACGCGCAGACGTAATATCCTGCGTAATAATAACCTGCGTAATAAGTAGTTGATTTGAAATTCATGTCCCAAAGGTATGAAAAAAATGATTTTATGCAAATCCCTTCGGGAAAAGTCCCTTTAATACTTGGGAAACAAGTCCTGGTTCGAAACCTTTGGATAAACCAGTGCGGTAACACTTTTGGTATTTTTCAGTAGAAGTCCCTGTTTTCAAGGATTCTGCTTTTTTGCTCAATAAGGTTTTCAATGCTTCCGTATAGTCATCCTCTTCAATTTCATCCCAATGCGCTTGAATTTCGGAGTCCGAAATACCCTTCTTGCGTAGTTCGAACTGGATTTTGCTGCGCCCCCATTTCTTCTGGTTGAATTTTGATCGGATGAATAGTCCTACGAACCGACTTTCATTGAGGTAATTATTTTCTTGCAGCCATTGGATGTACATATCCGAATCAGCCAATGGATCTAAGTCGTGAATTTTCTGTTTGATTTCTGAGATGCAGCGTTCCTGATAGGCGCAGTAGCGGGCCAATTTATTCAGTAATGCGCTGTCCATGGATTAGGATTCTTGCTCTTCGAATTGCTCGAGGTTGAATAAATCATTCAATACATCCACCATCGCATCTGAATCCCCACGTTTGCAAGCGGCTTTCAGATGAATGATCGGTTGTTTGATGATTTTTTGTACCAAAGAAGCCGTAATTTTTTCTAATTTCTCTACTTCTTCTGCACTCAGTCCTTTTAGGTGGCGATTGATTTCCTCCTTACGGATTTGCTCCAAAGCACCTTTTAACTTATGGATGGTTGGTGAAACTTCCATTTCCTTCGACCAATCATTAAAGCTATCAATGGATTCTGTAATGATTTTCTTCACATCGGGAATCGAAGCCATGCGCAAAGCCAAAGCCTCATCCGCACGTTCTTTCAAGGAATCGATGTTATATAACAAGACACCAGATACTTTTTCTACCCCATCCTCAATACTCCGAGGAACTGAAAGGTCAATGAAATACTTAAAGGACAGCAATTGCATGGCCTTCAATTTTTCTTGGGTGATAATCGGTGAATCTGTACGAACCGAGGAGATGATAATATCTGCAGCCTCAACTTCTTTGCACATATCTTCAAACGGCGCAACACGGAAATTTTTTCCTTGTGCGATCCGTTCAGCCTTTTCCAGCGTACGATTCATGACCGTTACCTCTGCAAAATCTTTGTCTTCGAAGTTTTTGCAAACGTCGATTCCAATTTCACCTAAACCTAAGATAAGGACTTTCGGCGCAGCTAAAGCTTGAGATAATTCCTCTGCCAAAGCCACGGTTGCATAAGAAACGGAAGCCGCTCCATCACGGAACGAAGTCTCTTGGGCAACACGTTTATTGGAATAAAATATGGTATGCATTAAACGATGCAAATAGGGACCTGCCATGTTGTGGTCTGCCGCTAATTGATACGCTTTTTTAATCTGATTTGGGATTTGTAAATCACCTACCACTTTCGACTGTAAACCCGTAGCCACCTCAAACAAATGTTGGAGTGATTCATTGGTTTCATTCATTTGGATGAAATAATTTACATAATCAGCCGTGTTTGTTAATCCTTTTTCGATCAACAAGGCTTTGATTAATTGGTCTGAAATTTCTTCCTGTGTAGTGAAATAGAGTTCAGTCCGGTTACAAGTGGAGACGATTAACAATTCTTGTAAGCCAAAAAGGTCTTTGCATTTCAAGGTAAAAGCTTTGCTTTCGTCCTCATTAAGGGCAACCATCTCACGGATTGTGAGCGGCGCACTGCGATGAGAAATACTGACTGACTTAAACGGTGTGATCATTAATGTTTTTGGACTAAACTAGTTTACAAAAGTACAACGCAAAAATTAAAATTTGACAAGTCTTTGTAATAAAATCGTAATTTAGATAAAGTTTAATTTGCACAACATGGACTTCAAAAACAAAACGGTTTTCATCACGGGTGCTTCCCGTGGAATTGGTTTGGCGATTGCCAAAAAACTTGCTTCCGAGGGCGCAAACGTTGTTATTGCAGCAAAAACCGCTGAGCCACATCCCAAATTGCAAGGGACGATTTTCTCAGCTGCTGCAGAAATTGAAGCATTAGGCGGGCGCGTTCTGCCCTGTGTTGTCGACATTCGTGACGAAAATCAGGTTTTAGAAGCGGTGAATAAAGCGGTTGAGACCTTCGGAGGAATCGATGTTTTGATTAATAATGCCTCTGCCATTCAGTTGACGGGTACCCTCGAAACCGAAATGAAGCGCTTTGATTTAATGCATGGAGTGAATGCCCGGGGTACTTATTTGGTTTCTCGCGCATGTCTTCCGCATTTACTGAAGTCGAATAATCCACATGTCTTGACATTATCTCCGCCCTTGAATTTTGAGGCGCGTTGGTTCAAGCACCACGTAGCGTATTCGATGGCCAAATTCGGGATGTCATTGGTTACGTTAGGTATGTCCGCTGAGTTTGCGGGGAAAGTAGCTTTTAATTCCTTGTGGCCTCGTACGATTATCGCGACGGCGGCAATTGAATTTGCGGTAGGTAGCGCGGAGATGTTGAAATTAGCCCGAAAACCGGATATTATGGCCGATGCCTGTTTTGAGATATTGAAGCGGGATGCCATGGTTTGCACCGGAAATTATTTTATTGATGATGCGGTACTGGCAGAAGCAGGCATGACAGATTTCGCTCAATACCAAGTAGATGCTTCTGTGGATCCTAAATCTTTAATCCCTGATTTCTTTATTTAATGCAAGCTTATCGCGCACCGCTTTGGTTGCCGGACGGACATACCCAAAGCATTTATCCGGCATTATTTCGAAAAATACCGCTAACGCATTCGCACAGTGAACGCATGGAATTGCCCGATGGTGATTTTCTGGATGTCGACTGGCACATGCGTTCAGAGGCCTTGCATGAAAAGCCTCTACTAATTGTATCCCATGGCTTGGAGGGGAGCAGTCGGCGACATTATGTCACCGGGCTCATTCGTGCGATGCCGGAGGTCAATGCCTTGGCTTGGAATTACCGAAGCTGTTCGGGGGATCCGAATCGGAATTTGCGATTTTATCACAGCGGGGCAACGGACGATTTGGACTTTGTGATTCAGCAGGCTGTTGCTCGGGGTGTGAAAGATATCTACTTGGCCGGCTTTAGTTTAGGTGGCAACTTAAGCCTAAAATGGTTGGGAGAAAATGCCAAAAAAGCATCGCAATTCGTTCGAAAAGCTGTAGCATTTTCTGTACCTTTGCATCTTTCCAGCAGTAGTCAGCAATTGACTCGCCGGGAAAACAGACTCTACACACATCGCTTCTTACAAACGCTATTAGAAAAAGTTACCGAAAAGTCGGCTCGATATCCTATGGATATTACGCCGTCTATGTTAACCTCTATTCGCAGTTTGTACGATTTTGACAATGTGATTACGGGTCCCTTGCATGGATTTAAGGATGCGGAGGAATATTATGAACGTAATAGTTCTTTGTATTTTTTAGCGAACATTCAGGTGCCAACTTTGATTGTGAATGCTAAGAATGATCCATTTTTATCGCAGGAGTGCTTGCCTGAGCAAATTGATTCGGATTTTGTCCAAATCGAATTACCCGATTCAGGAGGGCATTGCGGGTTTTATCCGAGGAATTATCGGGGACAAACTTGGGCTGAGCAAAGAGCCGCTGCATGGTTTAACGGAAATTGAAAATTGAATAACATGTCTAACAAAGAGCTTGAGCAATTAACCATTGTCATTGATTTTGACAGCACATTTACGAAAGTTGAAGGATTGGATGAGCTTGCGCGCATCGCCTTAGAAGGAAATCCCAAACAAGCAGAGATTGTTGGCAAAATTCGCGAAATCACCGATAAGGGAATGACGGGTGAATATTCATTTGCGGACTCGCTTCGGGAGCGTGTGGCTTTATTGCCTGCGAATCAATTGCATGTAGATCAATTAATTGCCTTTTTAAAAGGGAAAATATCTGAATCTTTCAAGCGAAACAAAGCTTTCATTCGTGAGCATGCGGATCGTATTTTGATTGTTTCGAGTGGATTTAAGGACTTTATCGTTCCGGTTGTTGCCGACATGGGAATCGCTGCTGAAAACGTGCATGCGAATACCTTTACGTATGACGGAGAAGGAAATATCACGGGATATGATCACACGAATTTATTGTCTCAAGATAAAGGGAAGGTTCGTTTGTTGCAGTCCTTGGCTTTAGAAGGGGAGGTTTTTGTGATTGGGGATGGCTATACGGATTATGAATTACGTGAGGCAGGTTTAGCGAATAAATTCTTTGCCTTTACGGAAAACGTATCACGCAAAGCGGTGACAGAAAAGGCGGATTTCGTCGTACCGTCGTTGGATGAATTTTTGTACATCAATGGCTTAAGCCGTGCGCAGTCTTATCCTAAATCGCGTATCAAAGTTTTGTTATTAGAAAACGTTCACCCTGCAGCTGTCGCTTTGTTTACCAAAGAAGGCTTCCAAGTGGAATTGTTAAAAGGGGCCTTGGACGAGGATGAATTGATTGAAAAAATCAAGGATGTGTCGATCATCGGTTTACGCTCGAAAACAAACTTGACGAAGAAAGTATTGGAACATCCGAATGCAGCGCGTTTGATGTGTGTGGGAGCATTTTGTATTGGGACGAACCAAATCGATTTGGCAGAATGTGAGAATCGCGGTATCGCTGTTTTCAATGCACCTTATTCCAATACACGAAGTGTAGTAGAATTGTCTATCGGTTTGATGGTGATGCTAACGCGTAACATTTTCGAGAAATCAACCAAAATGCACGCAGGTGTTTGGGATAAATCGGCTACGAATTCATTTGAAATTCGCGGTAAGAAAATCGGTTTGGTAGGTTATGGAAACATTGGTACACAGATTTCCGTGATCGCGGAGGCGTTGGGTATGGAAGTGTATTTCTATGACATCGTCGATAAATTAGCGCTGGGTAATGCGAAGAAATGTAATTCGATGAAAGAATTATTGTCGACCGTTGATTTTGTGAGCTTGCACGTAGATGGTCGTAAATCGAATACCAACATCATCGGGAAGGAAGAGTTTTCTTGGATGAAGGACAATGTGATTTTCTTGAATCTTTCGCGTGGTCACGTGGTTGAAATTCCAGCCTTGGTAGACGCGATTAAATCGGGTAAGGTTTGGGGAACAGCAGTCGATGTATTCCCTTATGAGCCTAAAACGAATGACGAGGAATTTATCAATGAATTACGAGGCTTGCCGAATGTTATTTTGACTCCACATATTGGTGGAAGTACGGAAGAAGCACAAGCGAATATTGGTGAATTTGTGCCAAATAAATTATTGCAATTCATGAACAATGGTAGCACCTATGGTTCAGTGAATTTCCCAGAATTGCAATTGCCTCCTTTGGAAAATGCGCACCGTTTATTGCACATCCACCACAATGTACCGGGAATTTTGGCACAGATTAACAATGTGTTTGCAAAATACCATGTTAACATCATTGGCCAATATTTGAAAACGACGGAGAAAACGGGTTATGTGATTACGGATGTGTCGAAGGAATACGCGGAGGATATCGTGAATGAATTGAAATTGATCGACAATACGATCAAATTTAGAATGTTATATTAATTATGAGCACATTTTTTACCCCAGGTCCGGCAGCTTTATTTCCTACGGTGGAGGCACATTATGCGGAGGCGTTTCGCCAAAACATCGGTTCCATTTCCCATCGTTCGGCGGCTTTTCGTAAGATTTACCAGCATGCCGATGAGCAATTGCGTGTTTTGTTTTCTTTGCCAAAAGAAACTGCAGTTTTGTTCACAGGTTCTGCGACGGAAATCTGGGAGCGTGCGATTATGAATACCGTGGAGCATGAAAGTTTTCACTTAGTGAATGGTTCATTCTCCAAGAAGTTTTACGATTTCTCTAAAGAACTTCACAAGTTTGCGCATGCGATGCACAAGCCTTTTGGCGAGGGTTTCGATGCTGCTGAAGTGGATGTTCCAGAATACGCAGAATTGATTTGCTGCACAGCGAACGAAACGAGTTCGGGTGTTCAAATGAAGGCGGCCGAGATTCATAAAATCAAGAAGGCCAACAAAGATAAATTGATGATTGTGGATATGGTGTCATCGGCGCCGTATACGAATTTGGATTTCAACTTAGTTGACTCAGCGATGTTTTCTGTACAAAAAGCCTTTGGAATGCCTGCTGGTTTAGGCGTTTGGTTGGCCAATGAAAAGATGCTTGAGAAATCTGAGCGAATGAAATTGCACGAAGGCATCGTGGGGACATATCATTCCTTGCCCAGTCTTTGGGAAAATTACAAGAAATTTGAAACGCCAGAAACGCCGAACGTGATGGGGATTTATGTGTTAGGGAAAGTGGCGGAAGATTTCAACAAAATAGGTGTGGATGTGATGCGCAAGGAAACGGATCGCAAAGCGAAAGCGCTATACGATTTTGCCTCGAAATCAGCGAATTTCGAAATCTTTGTCGAGAATCCGAACCATCGTTCTGCGACGGTTGTGGTCTTGAATTGCAAAGGATTGGCGGGAGATGTCATTAAGCAAGTGCAGGCAAAATCGGATATGATTTTGGGCTCAGGTTATGGCAAGATGAAGGAGACGCAAATTCGAATTGCGAATTTTCCTGCCGTGAATGAGGAGCAAGTACAAGCATTAATTGCTACATTAGGGTCTTTATAAGTACAATTGTCTAAACCTATGATTCAAACTGGAAAACCCATTCGTTGGGGTATATTGGCGTGCGGCGGCATCGCAACAAAATTTGCGGATGATCTCGTTCATGCAAAACACGGTTATTTAGCGGCAGTTTCATCGCGCGATTTAGGTCGGGCGGAGGCATTTGCGGCGCAATACGGCGCTGATGTGAAAGCCTATGGCTCTTATGAGGCGATGTTGGCTAGTGGTGAAATTGATGTCGTTTACATTGCCTCGCCGCATGGATTGCATTATGAACATACGATGTTATGTTTGGAAGCAGGGGTCCCTGTTTTGTGTGAAAAGGCATTTGCGATTAATAGCAAGCAGGTTAATGCGATGATTGCCAAAGCGCGTGAGAAAAAGCTCTTCTTGATGGAGGCTTTATGGACGCGTTTTCATCCTTCGGTGGCCAAATTGCAAGAAATTATTGCGTCGGGTGTGATTGGTGATATCAAACATGTTGTAGCTGATTTTGGTTTCAAAGCCGAATACGATGAGGAGGCTCGTTGGTTTAATCCACATTTGACAGGTGGATCTTTGTTGGATATAGGTATCTATCCTTTATTTATCTCGAAATTATTGTTGGGCCAACCGCTGGAAATGAAAGCGACGGGCGTGATGGCGCCTTCGGGTGTGGATATGAATTGTTCGATTGCGACGAAATATGCTTCGGGTGCGACGGCGAGTTTGTTCTCGACATTTGCGGCGCAAACGGATACAACTTGTACGGTTTACGGAACAAAGGGGAAGATTTACATGCATCCGCGTTTCCATGAAACGAAGGGGATGACGCTGACCATTTATGATGGCGAGGAAACGGTATTTGAAACGGAACGCAAAGGTTGGGGTTATAGTTATGAGGCGGATGCGGTGCAGGAGGATTTGTGGGCCGGTAGGACAGAAAATGCTTGGATGTCACACCAGTTCAGTCAAGAATTGATGGGATTATTAGATGAAATACGTGCTCAAATCGGCTTAACATATCCAAATGAATAAGATCATCATTGCTTTATTGCTTTTCGTAAGCACGAATTTGTTGGCGCAAAATCCTTTTGAAAAAGAGATTTTGGGTTATGAAAAACAAGATTCTTTAGCAATGCCTGCCAAAGGCCAGGTGTTGTTTATTGGGAGTTCAAGTTTCCGTTTGTGGAAGTCATTTGATGCCGACATGAAGGCCATGCCCGCTGCATTTAATCGGGGATTTGGTGGGTCAACTTTAGCGGATGCCTTGTATTATTTTGATCGGATGGTGGTGAAATACCAACCGAAATGGGTGATTATGTACGAAGGTGATAATGATTTAGCTCGGGGTAAAAGTCCTCAAATTATTGCCGCAGAATACGATGAATTCAAGGCTCGATTAATGAAGCAGGTTCCTGGGGCGAAATTGGTTTTTGTGGCTGCAAGGCCAAGTTTAGCACGTGTTTCCATCGTGGATAAGCAAAAGGAATTAAATGCCTTGATTAAGGCCAAAGGTGATTATTTCATCGATATGCATAGTCCATTTTATTTAGCCGATGGGACCTTGATGCAAGATATTTTTGTCGCGGATAAACTGCATTTGAATGAAAAAGGCTACGTGATTTTTGCGAAGCAGATTCAGGATTTTATGCTTAAATACATCAAGTAAATGGGAGTAGAAGCGCAATGGTTGCCGGGTATTTCAGTGGATTGTGTGATTTTTGGATTTCATGAAAACCAACTGAAAGTATTACTTTTGAAATTTTTGAAGAGTCCTGTTTGGGCTTTGGCAGGTGGATTTGTGGGTGTGGAGGAAGATGTGGATCAGGCGGCTGCGCGTGTTTTGGAAGAGCGAACAGGGCTGACGGATATTTATTTGGAGCAATTTTATACGTTTGGAGATTTAGCTCGTAATTACCGCGCGACGGAGGAGCATCGGGATGTGAATGCCGCGATGGGGAGATCGGAAGAGGAATTTGCTTGGTTGTCCAAGCGATACATTACCATTGGGTATTATGCATTAGTTGATTATTCAAAGGTTCATGTTAATCCAAGTGGTTTATCAGATGCTTCTGAATGGATGGATGTTTCAGCCTTGCCCAAATTATTCCTCGATCATAATCGAATCGTAATCAAAGCGCTTGAATCATTACGACGCAGCTTAGATGAAAAATTAGTTGCTTTTGAATTACTTGGTGACACGTTCACGATGTCGGAATTACAAGTCGTATATGAAACAATCTTGGGCAAACGTTTGGTTCGGACGAACTTTCAACGGAAGATTTTGAGCTTGGATATTTTGGAGCGAATAGAGAAGAAGTACACAGGAGGGGCGCACAAGGCACCTTATTTATATCGCCTAAAATCGTAGACTCGGATTCAGGCTTCTAAGCTTTGGCAATCCTTTGAGGTTTGCCAAAGCTAAAGGGGAAATGAGATTTTTCCTATTCGGGATAGAATGCAATAAAAAAGGCCATCTGTCAGCTGACGGATGGCCTTTAGCTTTATCCCATATTATGGTAGACGTTCTGCACATCGTCGTCTTCTTCCAGTCGCTCGATGAGTTTTTCTACATCCGCCACTTGTGCGTCCGTCAACTCCTTTGTTTCGTCTGGAATGCGCTCAAAGTCGGCACCCAACAACTCATATCCTTGACCCTCTAAATATTTTTGAATTCCACCAAAAGCGGTGAACTCCCCATAAATATTGATTTGGTTCGTTTCTTCGTCCAAGAATACTTCGTCCACACCTAAATCGATCAATTCCAATTCTAGTTCCTCTAAATCGATTTCCGGTTTAGCTGCGATTTTGAAAACGGATTTACGTGTAAAGATGAAATCCAACATTCCCGTCGTACCCAATGAACCGCCACATTTTGTGAATGATGAACGGATGTTGGCTACCGTACGATTGATGTTATCAGTTGTTGTTTCCACCAAAATGGCGATGCCATGTTGGGCATATCCTTCGTAAACAATCTCTTTGTAGTCCTCTTGATCTTTGGACGTAGCCCGTTTAATCGCACGTTCCACGTTTTCTTTTGGCATATTCACTGCCTTCGCATTCTGAATGATGGCTCTTAAACGTGAATTCGATGAAGGGTCTCCACCTCCAGCTTTTACAGCAATGACAATATCTTTACCAATTTTAGTAAAGGTCTTGGCCATCTGCCCCCATCTCTTGAATTTACGTGCTTTTCGGAATTCAAATGCTCTTCCCATGCGTTAACGGTTTTAAAATTTTGATGCAAAAATAATCAAGCCCTATAAGACCCACAAGTCCCAGGTAAAAATAACTTACCTTTGTTTGTTAACCTATTTAAACGAGCATGAAAAGAGTTTTTCTCATCCTGTGTTTCCTGAGTTGTTTGATTCAAACAATTCAAGCACAAAAAATCAATGACAAATTTCAAATGCACATTCAAAAAACGACCGGTAAGGTTGTGATTGATGGTGTTTTGAATGAGCAAGCCTGGTTTGACGCCGCGGCTGTCAGCGATTTCATGATGTGTAATCCTTTCGATTCATTGTGTGCCCAAGTGCGTACGGATGTGAAAATGTCGTACGACGATAAATACATCTACATTTCTGCCGAATGTTTTTTAAAGGAACCCGGTGCCTTTGTGGTGGAATCCATGAAACGCGATTTCTCTTTTGGGGTGAATGATAATTTTTTGGTCTTCATTGATACTTTTGAAGACAAAACAACGGGGTTTGCATTTGGCGCGAATGCTGCCGGCGCGCAATGGGACGGACAGATGTCGGAAGGTGCCAAAGTTAACCTCAACTGGGACAATAAGTGGGAATCTGCCACGACCTATAAACGTGATTCTTGGATTTTTGAAGCGGCTATTCCCTTTAAGTCCATTCGCTATAAGGACAATATCAAACGCTGGGGCATCAACTTCTCTCGTTATGATTTGAAGGCCAAAGAGAAGTCGGCCTGGGCACCCGTTCCTCGCCAATTTCCTACGGCTTCCTTAGCCTATGCGGGTGTTTTGGTTTGGGAAACGGCACCACCTGCTCCAAAAAAGAATATTTCCATTATTCCGTACGGTCTTTCGGGACTTACGGCAAATTATGAGTCGAAGGATCCTGCTGCCTTTCGCAATCAAATAGGTGGGGATATCAAAGTTGCCATCAATTCAGGTTTGAACTTGGATATGACGTTGAATCCAGATTTTTCGCAGGTGGATGTGGATCGCCAACAAACAAACTTGGATCGTTTTGAATTATTTTACCCCGAAAAACGCCAGTTTTTTATTGAGAACTCGGATTTGTTTGATGGCTTTGGAACGGATAATATTCGCCCCTTTTTCTCCCGTCGGATAGGTTTGGCATTGAATCCCAAAACCGGAATTTATGAGCAAACACCCATTACCTATGGAGCGCGAGTAAGTGGTAAATTAAATCCGGATTGGCGGATTGGAGCCTTGAATGTACAGTCGCAGCGCATTGATGCGAAGGGAGTTCCTACGCAAAATTATTCGATGATTGCTTTGCAAAGAAAGTTGTTTTCCCGTTCCAATATCGGCGTGTATATGGTCAATAAAGAGTCTTTTATTGATACGGATTTACAGAAAGCCAATGGTTATCAACCCTACAACCGGGATGTTGGATTTGAATATAACCTAGCCTCAAAAGATAATTTTTGGACAGGTTCGCTATTTTATTCGAAAACGATTAGTCCGTTAAACGAAGGAAACGATTTTTCACAAGCCGCCTCTTTGGCTTATGCAGATAATAACTGGGCCTTTGCCATTAAGGAGCAATGGGTAGGCGAGCATTACAACCCGGAAGTGGGTTATGTGCCTCGAATCAATTACCTCCAAATTCAACCGGAGGCAGCGAAAATATTTTATCCCAAAAACAAAAATACCAATCTGTTTTATACCAGTTTGAAGTTGATGTCCATGTCGTATTGGAATAATCAGGGTACCTACACCGACAACACGACTTACGTTGCCTATGACGGAACGATGAAGGATCGGTCAACATTTGGTTTGTATCTGTCCTATGATTTTGTCAAATTATTGTATGATTTTGATGCGACAAGAATGGGAAATACGGCTTTAAAAAGAGGAACCGAGCACGATTGGTATGCAGTGAATGCACGTTATGGGTCATCGCCCATCAAGCTTTTTACGTATGCATTAACCTCCCGTTTTGGTGGGTATTTTGGAAATGGTTGGCGCACGGGTTTAACAGCTGATATTGGTTATCGATTCCAACCCTACGGTAGTGTCTCCGTGGCCGTCGATTACAACGATATTCAAGATGTGGAAATTCCGGGTACAGATAAAATGCTTGCGAAAAAAGTGTCTTCGCAGTTTTGGATTATCCGACCAAAAATCGACATAACCTTTACGAATAAACTGTTTTTTGCTACGTTCTTTCAGTTGAACCAACAAACGAAAAATGTTAATTTAAATGCGCGTTTGCAATGGCGGTATAAGCCGGCTTCGGATTTGTTTTTGGTGTATACCGACAATTATTTCCCTGAGATTATGCAAATTCGTAACCGGGCCATCGTGATAAAATTGAATTATTGGCTTAATTTGTAATCTTAAACAACAAAATAATTATGAAAAAGTATTTAGCAATTTTATTCAGTGTGATGACTTTCGGAGCATTTGCTCAAAAAGCGCCAGCGTCGCCACCAGCCGTGGTTATTCAAAAGGTAGGTACTACAGAAGTGATGGTTAAGTATGCGCAACCTTCGGTGAAAGGTCGTTTGGTATTTGGTGCGAAAGATGCCAAAGCATTGGCTCCTTATGGGGAAGTTTGGCGTACAGGTGCGAATGAAGCAACAACGATTGAGTTTTCTGCGGACGTGACAGTTCAAGGAAAGCCTTTGGCTAAAGGGGTATATTCTTTGTTTACGATTCCTGGCCCAACGGAATGGACGGTTATTTTCAATAGCGATGCAAAACAATGGGGCGCTTATACGTACAAGGCAGAAAAAGATGTGTTACGCGTAACTGGAAAAGTGAGCGAGCATGCAATGACAGAGAAATTCACGATAGGAGTTTCGTCTACAGGCCAAATCACCTTCGATTGGGATAAAACATCTGTTTCGATTTACGTGAAATAAGGAATTTGAATTCATTTTAAAAGCGGCTCAATTGAGTCGCTTTTTTTATTGCGTAATTTCATTTGTTTCTCTATTTTTACTTGAATATGAGGTTTAGCCTCAAAATATCAAATCGAATTTTATGAAAAAAGTATTAATCGCCGAGGACAGTTCTGTCATTCAAAATTTAGCTCGTAAGATTTTAGAATTTCAAAATTTTGAAATTCATGCGGTAAAAAATGGCCAACAAGTATTGGATGAATTAGCAAAAGCTGATTTTGATATTCTTTTATTGGACATCAATATGCCAGTAATGGACGGAATGGATTGCGCTAAAGCGGTTCGTGCTTTGTCTGATGCTAAAAAAGCGGCGATTCCGATGATTGCCATTACAGGAAATGCAAGAAACTATACGATGGAAGATTTTAAGGCCGTTGGTTTTGATGATTTCTTAGCAAAGCCTTTGAATTTTGATGCTTTGGTTTCTCAAGTGAAAGCATTAACTGAATAATTTTATGTCCCCAATCCAGGTACGCTTTTTAGGGACTGGAACATCACAGGGGATTCCCATGATCGCTTGTTCCTGCGAGGTGTGTGCCTCGCAAGACACGCGAGATCAGCGCTTGCGCGTTTCCATGCACATTCAGGTGCAAGGGAAAAGTTTCATCATTGATACGGGGCCAGATTTTCGCCAACAAATTTTGCGTGCAGGGATTAAGCGTGTAGATGCAGTGCTTTTTACGCATGAACACAAAGATCATACGGCTGG
Source organism: uncultured Cytophagaceae bacterium (assembly GCA_938008575.1). Classification (GTDB taxonomy): domain Bacteria; phylum Bacteroidota; class Bacteroidia; order Cytophagales; family Spirosomataceae; genus Aquirufa; species Aquirufa echingensis. The sequence goes on from CALLKB010000042.1 coordinate 25,942, forward strand.
CTTAGACGATATTCGGGGGTTTAATTTTGCCCAACAAGCATCTATTCCCTTGTATGCAAGAGCCCAGGTCATTGATCAATTGAAGCGCGAATTTGCCTACGCTTTTGACGAACATAAATATCCAGGTGTCCCTGAAATCGATGTGTATGAAATCGATGGGCAACCTTTTTCCGTTGAAGGCGTGCAGGTCATCCCTGTCTTCGTGAAGCATTATTTCTTGGATGTGTTAGGATTTCGTTTTGGGGATTTTACCTACATCACGGATGCGAATTTCATTGCCGACGAAGAATTGGAAAAGATAAAAGGTTCCAAAGTACTTGTCATCAATGCTTTGCGCAAGACGAAGCACGTCTCCCATTTTACTTTGGATGAGGCATTGGAAGTTATTGCTAAAATACAGCCCGAACAGGCCTACATCACGCATATCAGCCACATGATGGGATTGCATGACGCGGTCCAAAAAGAATTACCTCCCAACGTTTTTTTGGCCTATGATGGCCTAAGCCTAAGTATTTAATCATGAAAGCTGTACTTTT
>CALLKB010000043.1 GCA_938008575.1 uncultured Cytophagaceae bacterium
GGAAGATGGGAATACCTATCCGATGGTGCTAAAGGGCGAATTACAACGTGCAACACCCGCGATTAAACAGAAGTTTATCAAGTACAAGGATTATGCCAACAAATCTGTGGAAGAATTGTATTCGGATGATCAACGTTCAGGTATGGTGCTTCGCCAAATCACGACAACTGAGTCTGCGTTTTTGATAAATGATGGTAAAGGGAATTTTAGTCTTCAAAATTTACCTTATGAAGCGCAATTCTCACCGATTCGCGGCATTGAAGTAGGGGATTTTGATCACGATGGCAAAGTAGATATTCTGTTAGCAGGAAATTTCTTTGATTCATTGCCTGAATGGGGGCGTTTTGATGCCATGTATGGTTTGATGCTGAAGGGATTAGGTCAAGGAAAATTTGTGGCGAAGCGCTCGAAAGACACGGGTTTCCAAACCCGGGGTCAAGTTCGCAAAATGGCTATTGCAAAAGGAAAAGGAGGGAATTTTGTTGTCCTCGCTAAAAACAATGACAAAGCACAAGTGTTTCAAGTTAAATAATAAGTAGTTTATGAATAAGTATCTCGCATTTTTCATTTTATCCATTGGTTTTCTCGCATGTAAATCAGGTGATGACGTGCAATTGTTTGAGAAATTACCTGCGTCGAAAACTCACATCGATTTTACCAATCAAATTAAAGAAACGCCCGATTTTAACATCCTCGATTACCTCTATTTCTATAATGGTGGAGGGGTAGCTTCCGGCGATATCAACAATGATGGGCTTGTAGATTTATTCTTCACATCCAATCAAGGTAAAAACAAATTGTACCTGAATAAGGGCAATATGGAGTTTGAAGACATCACAGAAAAGGCGGGTGTGGCAGGTTTCTCCGACTGGAAAACGGGTGTGACGATGGCCGATGTGAATGGTGATGGCTTGTTGGATATTTACGTTTGTGCCGTGAGTAATTTTAAAGGGATGGAGGGTTCCAACGAATTGTACATCAATAATGGAGATAATACCTTCACGGAGAAGGCCAATGAATATGGATTGGACTTTACGGGTTTCTCTACACAGGCAGCCTTTTTTGATTATGACAAGGATGGCGATTTGGATTGCTATTTGTTGAATCATGCGGTGCATAATACGCGTTCATACGATCGTGTGAATACTCGGATGCTGAAAGATAACGAAGCCGGCGATTATTTATACCGGAACGATGGAGGCAAATTCAAGGACATTTCTGCAGAATCAGGGATTTACCAAGCTGCCATGGGCTATGGATTAGGTATTTCAGTCGCGGATTTGAACAATGACGGTTGGCTCGACATCTATGTCAGCAATGACTTTCACGAGGACGATTATTACTACATCAACCAAAAAGACGGTACCTATAAAGAGGGTATCAAAGAGCACTTTAAGCATTTGAGCCGCTTCTCAATGGGGTCAGATATTGCGGATATCAATAACGATGGTTACCAAGACGTGATGACTTTGGATATGTATCCGGAGGATGAGAAGGTTGAGAAATCATCTGTTGGTGAAGATCCTTTGGATATCTACATGTATAAATTACAGTTTGGCTATTTCAACCAGTACAGTCGGAACTGCTTGCAATTAAATATGAGCGGCCAAAAGTTTGCTGACATAGCGGCTTCTTCTGGCGTTGCGGCCACGGATTGGAGCTGGAGTACCTTGATGGCGGATTACGATGGAGATGGCCTGAAAGATATATTTATTTCGAATGGGATCTTGCGCCGACCGAATGATTTGGACTATTTGAAATTCGTGATTGGGGATTCGTTGCATTATGGTTTGCCGACGTCTCATAAATTGGATCAGGAAGCAATTGATTTAATGCCGAGTGGTAAGGTGCATAATTACTTGTTTCAAGGTTCCAAAGATCTGCGTTTCAAGGATAAATCAAAGGTTTGGGGATTTGAAGAAGAAGGGATTTCAAATGGTAGCTCCTATGCGGATTTGGATAATGATGGCGACTTGGATTTGATTTCAAATAACCTAAACGAACCTGCAGGAATCTATGAAAATCATTCACGTGAATTGCTGAAGAACAATTTCGTGAAAGTGAAATTCAAGGGCGAAGGCATGAATACCTTCGGAATCGGGGCAAAGGTGATTTTGAAGACGAAGGAAGGCCAACAATTACAGCAAATGATGCCGACGCGTGGGTTTATGAGCTCGGTGGAGCCAACTTTGCTTTTCGGTATTGGCCAATTGAGCGATGTGGATTCTTTGATTGTCATTTGGGAGAATGAGAAAATGCAGATCATTAAGCATCCGAAGATCAATGAATTGTTGACGCTTGATCAGAAGAATGCGGAAATGCTGGTGAAGGATTTCCAATTCTTTACACAAACCAAACCTCTTTTCGAGGAAGTGACCAACACCTATAATATTCCTTATTTGCATCAAGAAAACACCTATTTCGACTTCAATCGCGAACTTTTAGTTCCGTTTAAAGTATCCATCGAAGGGCCTAAAATGGCCGTGGGGGATGTAAATGGAGATGGTTTAGAAGACTTTTACGTAGGAGGTGCAAAATACCAAGCGGGGCAATTGTACCTGCAAAAGTCAAATGGCTTTGCTTTCTCTCCACAGCAATCTTTTAAAGCTGATAGTTTATATGAGGATGTAGATGCCTTGTTCTTTGATGCGGATGGCGATAAGGATTTGGATTTATATGTGGTGTCTGGTGGGAATGAGTTTTTTGATAAAATGCCGGAGCAATTTGACCGACTTTATAAAAACGACGGGAAAGGTAATTTTACGCGTGATGCCAAAGCATTGCCAGCGATGTATGACAATAAATCGGTTGTTCGCCCTTGCGATTTTGATCGTGATGGAGATATCGATTTGTTTGTAGGTGGTCGTGTGGTAGGCTATCATTATGGCTATTCGCCGAAATCTTATTTATTGGTCAATAATGGTCGTGGACAATTTGTAGATCGCACACAGGCGTTAGCGCCTGATCTTCGTGAAGCGGGGATGTTGACTGAAGCGATTTGGGCGGATTTTGACCGAGATGGTGATCAAGATTTAACAGTCGTAGGGGATTGGATGCCGATTAAATCTTTCGAAAACCGTGGGGGTAAATTAAGTCTTATTGAAAATGGCTTAGAAGAATTTACTGGTTTCTGGGGTGGTTTAACTGCTGGCGATTTTGATAAGGATGGCGACATGGATTTTGTCGTAGGTAACTTGGGTACAAACACCAAATTGCGGAAGCAGGTGGATGGGAAATTGCGCATGCTGATCAAGGATATTGATAAGAATGACACGGAAGAACACATAATTTCTTACAACCGAGGGGATGATTGGTATCCTATCAATAGCAAAGATGAAATGGGGAAACAAATTCCAAGTATCATCAGCAAGAAATACACGAAGTACAATGAGTTTGCGGGCAATACGATCGAGGATTTGTTTGGTGACAATGAATTGAAAGGAGCGACGGAACGCATGGTGAATACATTTGAGTCGGTGTATGTAGAAAACAAAGGCAAAGGGAAATTCGAAATGCATTTCTTGCCGGCTTTGGCGCAAGTATCCAAGGTGATGGTATTACGTACGGAGGATGTAGACAAAGACGGAAATTTAGATGTGATTTTAGGGGGTAATTTCAATGGTGCGTCTATGTACCAAGCGCGATACGATGCCTTCTTTGGTCTAATTCTG
>CALLKB010000044.1 GCA_938008575.1 uncultured Cytophagaceae bacterium
GTCTGTATTCTTTGCTGGTTCCAAAGGGATATTATTGGGCGGAGCGGCCATATCTGACTCGTTGAAATCCCGTTCTGGGACATTGCCTTTTCCCATTTTTGAAACCTATGGAATGACTGAGACGGTTTCACATATTGCTTATCGAACAATTAAAGATCCGTTTTTTAGAACTTTAGGTAAAGTCGAAATTGGTGTAGATGAACGTAATTGTTTGAAAATAAAGGGTTTGATGACAGATAATACATGGGTTCAAACCAATGATATCGTGTCAATCGAGGATGATTCAAGTTTTGAAATAAAAGGGCGTTTTGATCGTGTGATCAATTCCGCGGGTAGGAAAATACATCCAGAGGAATTGGAAAAATTTATTAGTGCGAATGAAAACCAACCTGCATCGTTTTTTATTGAAGCGATTCCGGATGAGGTATTTGGCCAACAAGTAACTTTATTTTATTCAGGTGATTGGAGTTTAGCAAGACAATCTGCGATGCAGGATATTTTGCGTGCACAGTTTGAATCGTGGCAATTACCCAAACAATATATCCAATTAAGTAGTTTTCAATTTACATCCTCGGGTAAAATAGATAGATTGAAATCCGTAGCTTTGTATCTTAAATCCAAATAGATGAAACCAGCGCGTTTAGAAAAGAAATTTCAATTGTTTTACGAAAGTCCCAACAATGTACCTGCCCCTTATCATTTGGAGGCGGCATTTATTTTTGAGGATTTTTTGTCAGACAAACCACGTGTTGAAGTTTCAATTCAATACATTGATCGGGACGATTTCTCGCGTGAGGAGCTTTTAGCAGAAGGACTTAACGTAGAAGATCATTTTGTTTGGTCGGGTGATTTGTCTATTGCATGGCGAAATCGGCTAGAAACTGCTTTTTTAATATACCAATCAGGATCTTGTAATCCACGCGATGAAGAACCTTTTATAACCTTAGAAGCGGCAGATACGACAACAGCAGTTCCGGTTAGTCTAGAAATTGAAGATAACTTGTTGCAAGAATTCATGCAAGCGATTCTAGAAGTTGCGGGTAATGAAATGCCCTTGTATCTAGGTTTTCAATTTATGGATGCAGATGAAGAGTGGGTGCGAATTGAGGGGGAAATGTCCTTTTTTGATTTAAAATTTACTTATCGTATAGGTGGTTCAGAAGGCCCTGTTCGTTTTACAGATCAATGGATTGAATTGCAAGAATTATTGCAAGTTTTGTTTATTGGGGAGTTTATATTTGAGAAAGGAGTTGAGGATCTGAAAGCCAAAACACAATTCGCAGTTTACCCAGGAGATGGAAAATGGTACGTGGCAGGAGACACTTGGTTTAGGCCTTCTGGCAATAAAGGTTATTTTGATTTAATTGAAGATAAATTACGTGATTTGTTTACCATTTAAGCCGTAAGCGCATGAATCAGTCCATTGAAGAAAGAATCCAAGAGGTTCTGTTTTTGCAAAAATCCTCATTACTTCGGTTGAAAAATTCGAGTTCCGATGAGCGAATTGAGAAACTACGGAAATTGCAGCATTATATGTTGGCGCACCAACAAGAACTCTTTGATGCACTTTATCAGGACTTTCGCAAACCTAGTTCAGAGGTAATTATTGCCGAACTTTTGGGTGTTAAGCGTGAGATTGATCACATGATCAAGCACATCCGTTCTTGGATGAAGCCTCAAAAAGTATCAACCCCACTCCTATTTTTAGGTACTCAGGGGCATATTCAATATGAACCTAAAGGTTTGTGTTTGATTATTGCACCATGGAATTATCCGTTTAATTTGGCCATCAATCCTTTAGTTCATGCCATTGCGGCTGGTAATGCAATTATTTTGAAGCCATCTGAAATGAGTGAACATACATCTGTATTTATCAAAAAGATGATAACGGCATTATATGACCCTTCGGATGTGTTTTGTGTTGAGGGAGATGCCCAAGTTTCTACATTCTTATTAGCTCAAAAATTTGATCATATTTTTTTCACGGGAAGTCCGGCAATAGGAAAATTGGTGATGGCTGCTGCGGCGAAACATTTGACTTCTGTTACCTTGGAATTAGGTGGGAAATCACCGGCTATTGTAGGTCCTACCGTTCATATGGACAGTAGCGTACAGAAAATTGCTTGGGGTAAATTTTTGAATAATGGCCAAACTTGCATCGCACCTGATTATGTTTTTGTGCATGAAAAGGTACATTTTCAGTTTTTAGCTGGATTGGAAAAAGCCATTGAAGGATTTTACAATGCTGATGCTAAAGGAATTGAAAAAAGTAAGGACTATGCTCGAATCGTAAATCGGAGGCATTTCGATCGCATCGTGCGATTACTGGATGATGCCAAAGAGAAAGGTGCTAAAGTTATTTTTGGAGGAGAACTAAATCCAGAAACAAATTACATTAGTCCTACTGTCTTGAGTCAATGTACGATGGATATGACTATCATGCAGGAAGAGATTTTTGGACCTATTTTACCTGTGTTAACCTATCGTTCTGAAGATGAAATTGTACAGTATTTAAGTCAGGAGGAAAAGCCTTTAGCCTTGTATATCTTTTCTGAAGATAAAGTCTTTACTGATTTTATTCTGAACAATACATCTGCAGGATCTAGTGTCGTCAATGATTGTTTGATCCAATTTGGACATTCTTCACTTCCATTTGGTGGTGTGAACAATTCTGGCATCGGAAAATCTGGTGGTAAATTCGGATTTCAAGAATTTTCACATGCAAAAGCAGTTTTAGTTCAGAAAACAAATGCTTTACGCTTCTTTTATCCTCCTTACACCTTACGGACTAAATGGTTAATCGAGCAAGTTTTGAAGTGGTTTTAAGCAAACTGCTTATCGGTTTTTTGTGCCTTTGTTCATTTTTGTCTTTAGGACAATATGGAGCATTGGATCAAAACCCATTTTCGTTGAAGTTTTATCAAATTTCCTTGAAATCTGCGCCGATAGATCTTTTATATCCCGCGGGTTATGATTCTGTTGCGCAGGAAACCGCGAATCAGATTGATTCAAAATGGTTCAGCATTGGTTCTGGTTTCCCTCAAAGCAAGCATAGATTTCGTGTTATCTTACAAAATCAAGGACTGAATTCGAATGGCTTTGTAAGCCTAATTTCCCCTAGAGCTGAATTTTTTACTACTGCGACACAAGACGCTTCTTTGTTAGGTACCAATGATTGGTTGGCACTTTTGGTTAGCCATGAAATGCGTCATATTCATCAGAATGAGGCTTCCCGACAGGGTTTTGGTAATTGGGTTCATGGTTTATTTGGCGCGTATGGGCAATCAGTTTACAGTAATTTATTAATTCCCAATTGGCTTTGGGAAGGTGATGCGGTGGAAACTGAATCGAGGATTAATTCGATGGGTCGTTCGAATATACCTCAATTTAAGTTGCCTTTGAAAGCCTATTTAGAAGCTTATGGTATACCTAGTTATGCCAAAATGATGGGGAAATCCTATCAGCAGTTGGTTCCGAATCATTATGTGTTTGGGCAATATTTAAGCCAAAACATGACCAAAGATTTTGGAGATGAATTTATTCCATCCTTATGGCAGTCAACGTTAAACCATCCGACTTTATTCGCTTTTTCAAGGCAGTTTAAAAGGCGTTCGGGTCTGTCGATAGACCAATATTCACGCCAATTGTTCTCAAATTCCATAACGAAGAACCCTAAATCTACGAATCAGAAGCAGGGTTATACACAGTATTTATATCCCAATGTTTTGCGTGATGGTCGTATCATTGCCATGAAAAGTGGATTTTCTGACATTAGGCAATTGGTTGAAATTCAAAACGGTCATGAGCGCCGATTAACATATTTGGGTCCTCTTGTTGACGCGTCAATGTTGAGTGCTTCAGATGATTTTGTGGTTTGGTCTGAACTGGATTATGATCCTCGATGGGGGCAAAAACAGCAATCCCGAATCATGTTTTATGATTTTAAGTCAAGAAAGACATCATTTTGGAAGAATAATGAAAAATGGATAAGTCCGAGTATCTCGAGTGATTCCAAGGTGGTTTCTTTTATTCATGTGAAGGAAAATGGTCAAAGCGTTCTACATGTGTATGATCGCGAACACCGAAAATCGTTGGCTACATTGGCACCAAAAGCTGGCGAACAATTCCTTCAGCCGCGCTTGAGCGAATCTGGTAACTTGGTTTATGTATCTAAAAAAGGAGGAAATAAATCGCTGTGCGTTTGGGATTATTTAAATCAACAAGTGATTTATCGCAAAGATTTTGGCCAACATAACATTGCGCATCCTAGCGTTTCGGGAGATTGGATTTATTTAAATTATCCTGCAGGAGATGTGGATCAAATTGCGCGTATTCATAGGAAGGATAATCGCTTTGAATTGTTGACTGATGAACGTTGGGGAGCCTATCAAGCTGCTCCGCAGGCAGATTCTTTGGTTTATTCAGTTTATAAAGCAAGCGGAAACGAAATAGTCAAAATGCCTTTACAAGCTAAGGCAATTGATTTGGAATTAAAATATAATCCTTCGGAAAAAGACACTATTCAAACTCAGTATGCATCGAAGTATTTTTCTAAATGGAATTTGTTGAATCCGTTTACGTGGGGTCCTGTTATTAGCTCCACTGGAACTCAATTGGAATACAGCATTATTTCGCGTGATGTTTTCAATTCCTTGCAAGCCGCAGCCGGAGTTCGTTATTCGATGAGTGAAAAGTCGTTGAATCAATTTGTCCGAATGTCTTATCAAGCTTGGTATCCAATCATTGATGCTAATTATCAATCAAGCGACCGCCATACCCAATTGTATATTGACAATAAAAAGCCTTTGGACAGTTTACGAACGGATCAGTGGAAACAACAAACTTGGGATGTAGGTTTGCGAATTCCGCTCAATTTGACGCATAGTGCCTATCAAGAGTTGTTGCAATTCAGTTTGAATCTTGGCATCTTAAACGTAAGTGGATATGATTTAAGTAAGCGATATTACACGGAGCCTTTCAATGGGAATTACAGTTTCGTTAAACATCAAGTTTATTACAGTAAATTATTGAGTCGGAGTTTATGGGATGTTCAAGCTCGCAAGGGAATTGTTTTGCAAGCCAACTGGCAAGGGATGCCGTTTAAGCAATCGCTTCAAGATGAATTATGGAATATTCAGGCTCAAGTATATTTACCAGGTGTGTTTAAGCATGACGGAGTTTTGTTGCGGTATGCGTACCAACAAGAATCCGTAGGGAATTACCGATTTTCTAGTTCAGTAAATTTTCCTCGGGGCTATTTATATACATCATTTAATCGATTGTCGACAATGGGTATCGATTATCGTTTCCCGATTAAGAATACGGATTTTAATTTGGGTCGTATTCTTTACGTTACGCGTTTGAAGGGGAATCTATTCGGTGATTTAGGAATTGGGGAAGATATTTTGTCTAAAACAACACAATCGTTTCATTCATTCGGTGTAGATTTGTTGGCTCAATTTCATGCATTGAGGTTCTCTCAGTCTTTTGAATTAGGAGTTCGAGCCATGTATGTTTCAGAAAGTAAATCTTGGGCTATTGTTCCATTGGTTATTGATATAGGATTTTGATTAATAGGCTTGCCATTCTGGTTATTGTTTTATTTGTATTTGTTTCTTGCGAGAAGGCTCAGGATACAAAAGGAGAAACCATACCCCCTATCGCTATTTTCGAGAAATTACAAAAGCCGGAATTGGTTGTGGCTTATTTAACCAATTTGTTGGAAAATCAAGATGGAGCAAACTTGTATTATTTAAGAGCTAAGGCTTATTTTGACTTGCGTGCCTATCAAAAAGCACAATTGGATATTGAACAAGCCTTAAATCAGGTTCCTGGAGATTTGGACTATTTATTATTGTCGGCGCAAATTAAAAGTCATATAGGATTAATTTCAGAGGCTATCGAAGATGCGAAATTGGTTGAGTCAAGTGGATTGGCATCCGCCAAACTATATGAAGTTTTATCAAATCTATATCTTGAAAATAAGGAAAAGAAACTGGGTTACTTTTACTTACGTAAGCTAGAACAAGTAGGAATTCCTTCTTCCGAACGATTGCATGTCGATTTTCTAAAGCGTCAATTTAGATTGGACAGTATAGGTGCTTTACAATCAGTACAGTTGACCGACATAAATCATCCTGATTTGGCACACGCCTATTTTTCTTATCAGATTGGCCGTATACCCAATATTACTTATCAAAAACAAATCTTAGCCGAGATTAAGAAATATCCCCTTGATCCTTATTTGATGTTTAGTTGGGGGCAGTTTTTAGTTCATGTGGGTCAATTTTCGCAAGCGGAAAAAGTGTTAAAACAAAGTGTCGCTTGGTTGCCCCAACATACTGCGATGCGAATGGCTTTAGCTCATTTTTATTTGAATCGTAAGCAATTTGATCAAGTTGAATTAGCGCTAGCTCCTTTAGCTTCGAATCCACGTGTAATTCGGGACGTACTTTATTTAAAAGTATTGGTGGCGTTAAACCGGGGTGAGAAATCTAAAAGTGTTGCCTTGTTGGATTCGGCGAGAAAGGTATTTGTAGGCGATGGCCGATTTTCACTTTTGTACGATCGATTGGTTGGTAAAAAGCCTGATTCGGTTAATAAGACACAAGATTCGACCCAACAAATTGTTCCGTAAATTTCCTGTTTTATCAAGTTTAAAATGCGGGTAAATTCGTACCTTTGCAAAAATTTTTTATATGATTAAGATATCTTTTCCTGACGGTCAGGTTCGTGAGTTTGAAAAAGGTGTAACACCGATGGATGTTGCCTTGTCAATTTCAGAGGGTTTGGCGCGTAATGTGTTGGCGGCTAAATTGAACGATGCGGTTGTTGATGCTTCTACACCTATTGATTCAGATGCGAGTTTGCAATTGTTGACTTGGAATGATGAGGAAGGGAAAAAGACATTTTGGCATTCATCTGCTCACTTAATGGCTGAAGCGATTGAGGCTTTATATCCAGGAACTAAATTTGGTATTGGACCAGCGATTGAGCATGGATTTTATTATGATATTGATTTAGGAGGAAAGGAATTTGGTTCGGATCAATTCAAAGAAATTGAAGATAAAATGGTGGAATTGGCTCGTCAAAAGAGCGAATATCTACGTAAATCTGTTTCCAAAGCAGATGCAATCGCTTACTTCCAGGAAAAGAATGATGAGTATAAATTAGAGTTGTTAGAAGGATTGTCTGATGGCTCGATTACCTTTTATACACAAGGAAACTTTACAGATTTATGTCGGGGACCTCATATTCCATCCACAGGATTTATTAAGTCGGTTAAGTTGTTAAGCGTGGCAGGAGCGTATTGGCGTGGAGATGAGAAGCGCAAGCAAATGACGCGTATTTATGCCATTACCTTCCCAAAAGCGAAGGAATTGGAAGAATATTTATTCTTATTGGAGGAAGCGAAACGTCGTGATCACCGAAAATTAGGTAAGGAATTAGAGCTTTTTGCATTCTCTGAAAAAGTGGGCATGGGACTTCCTTTGTGGTTGCCGAAAGGTACAATTTTACGTGAGCGATTGGAGAATTTCTTAAAGCGTGCGCAAGTTCGTGCAGGCTACTCCCCTGTTGTGACACCACATATTGCTAGTAAAGAATTGTATGTGACTTCAGGTCATTATGCGAAATATGGTAAAGATTCCTTTCAGCCGATTCATACGCCGGATGAAGGTGAAGAGTATTTATTGAAACCAATGAACTGTCCGCATCACTGCGAGATTTATAAGACAAAACCTCGTTCATACAAGGATTTGCCTTTACGTTTGGCGGAATTTGGTACAGTGTATCGTTATGAGCAATCGGGTGAATTACATGGATTAACACGTGTTCGTGGATTTACACAAGATGATGCCCATATATTCTGTCGGCCGGATCAAGTGGAAGAAGAATTCATGAAAGTAATTGATTTGGTTCTTTATGTCTTTAAGGCATTGGGATTCAATGAATATTCCGCTCAAGTTTCTTTGCGTGATCGTGAGAACCATGAAAAATACATCGGTAACGATGAAGATTGGGATCGTGCAGAGCAAGCCATTATTAAAACCGCTGAATTGAAGGGTTTACCTACGGTCGTTGAATATGGTGAGGCAGCATTTTATGGTCCTAAATTAGACTTCATGGTGCGCGATGCACTGGGTCGTAAATGGCAATTAGGTACAATCCAGGTGGATTATCAATTACCTCAACGATTTGAGTTGGAATATACCGGTTCTGATAATCAAAAACACCGTCCGGTGATGATTCACCGTGCGCCATTTGGTTCATTGGAGCGTTTTGTGGCTATTTTGATTGAGAACACGGCTGGAAATTTCCCATTGTGGCTTTCGCCGGATCAATTAGCTGTTTTACCTATTTCAGAGAAATTTGAAGATTACGCTAATGAAGTTTATTTGCGCTTGCAGGAACGTGATTTACGTGGATATGTGGATCATCGGAATGAGAAAATGGGACGTAAGATTCGGGATGCGGAAGTTGGTAAAGTGCCTTTTATGATCATTGTAGGTGAAAAAGAGCAAGCTGAAGGCATGGTGAGTATACGTAAGAAAGGTGAAGGAGACTTAGGGATGATGAGCTTGGATGCCTTTATGGCATTGGCTGGTGAGGAAATTAACCAACATTCGTATTCAAATTAGAAAATACTGATAATTTAAGCGCTTAGGCATTATTTGTTTGCAAATACGCGCATTTTAAATTAGCTTCGATTGATTTTTATTTAAACCAAATTATAATTTATGGCTTTACGCCCCAACAACAATTACCGAGGAAATAAGCGCGAAGAAGAACCGTATCGAATTAATCAATTGATTCGTGGTGTCGAAGAAGTTCGATTAGTAGGAGAAAACATTGAAATTGGTGTATATCCTTTCGCGAAGGCATTGGCAATTGCGGAGTCTCAAAACTTGGATTTGGTGGAAATTTCCCCCAAAGCTGTCCCTCCTGTTTGTAAGGTAATTGATTATGCGAAGTTTAAGTATGATCAAAAGAAAAAGCAAAAGGAAATCAAAGCCAATGCTACCAAGACAGTCATCAAGGAAATCCGTTTCGGTCCTAATACGGATGAGCACGATTTCAACTTTAAATTAAAGCATGCTGTCAACTTCCTGAAAGAAGGTGCAAAAGTGAAAGCTTATGTACACTTTGTAGGTCGTACCATTGTATTCAAAGAGCGTGGCGAAATGCTATTGCTCAACTTTGCCAAAGGCTTAGAAGATGTAGGTAAACCAGACGATATGCCAAAATTAGAAGGCAAGCGTATGAGCATTATCTTCTCCCCTAAAGTGGCTAAGAAATAATTTTACATTTTAAGTGGAATTTTGAGGTAATATTGTTACTTTTGCGTTCCAATTTTTACATTTAATAATTTTAAGAATGCCAAAAATTAAAACCAACTCTGGAGCTAAGAAACGCTTCAAAGTAACGGGAACTGGTAAGATTAAGCGTAAACATGCTTTTCACAGCCATATCCTTACTAAAAAAACAACGAAACAAAAGCGTAATTTAGTTCACGCTACCTTAGTTTCACCTTCTGATATGGACCGTGTAAATTTATTATTAGGTCTGTAATATCAGTTAAAAGTTATTGTTAAACCAGAATAAAGGCAAAAAAGAGTTCATACGAACCGCCTACATTCAAAAAACAAAAAAATTATGCCACGTAGTGTCAACC
>CALLKB010000045.1 GCA_938008575.1 uncultured Cytophagaceae bacterium
GGTACCATCACCGCAAGCTTAACAGGTTTGGCATCTAAGGCTAGCAACATCAACGGAGGAACCTTAGGGGCGCTACCATATCAATCGGCAGCTAATACAACGTCGCTTTTAACCGGAAGTACTTCAGCCACCAAACAATTCTTAACACAAACTGGAACAGGTTCCGCATCTGCTGCTCCTGCTTGGGGATCTATGGTTATTGCAGACGTATCCGATTTAGGAACAGGCGTAGGTGGATTCTTAGGAACACCTACCAGCGCAAACTTAGCCACAGCCGTGACGAATGAAACAGGCTCAGGGGCTTTGGTATTTGCGAACTCTCCTACTTTAGTAACACCTACCTTGGGTGTGTCATCCGCGACGAGCGTTGGCTTTGCTGGTTCAACATCCGGTACAGCAACCTTAGCAGCACCAGCAGTCGCAGGAACAACAACGATTACATTGCCAGGTGCTACGGGAACCTTAGCAACATTGGCAGGAACGGAAACCTTGACCAATAAAACATTAACGAGCCCTGTGTTAATCACACCTGATTTGGGCGTGCCATCAGCAATTGACTTGAGTAATGCCAGCAGCTTACCCGTAGCAGCCATTACAGGAACATTGCCCATCACGAAAGGAGGTACAGGGGCAACTACTGCGGCAGCCGCATTAACCGCATTGGGAGCACAATCCACAGCCAATTTAAGTACTGACGTTGCTGCAGATGCCGCATCTACAACAAAATACCCAGCAGTAAAATACATCAAAGAATACGTTGACGCTAGCATTACCTCCGGCGCGCCAGATGCTGATGCTACGACGAAAGGAAAAATACAGTTGGCCGGTGACCTAACAGGAACTGCCGCTTCTCCCGCCATCGCTGCCAGTGCAGTAACGACTGCCAAAATCAATAACGATGCGGTTACATCTGCAAAGATTGCCGATGGAACGATTGTAAATGCCGACATCAATGCATCTGCTGCGATTGCTGATACCAAATTGGCGACAATCGCTACCGCAGGGAAAGTAAGCAATTCAGCCACAACAGCAACCGATGCGAATACAGCCTCGGCCATCGTTGCTCGTGATGCCAGTGGCAATTTCACGGCAGGAACAATTACGGCCAACTTAACTGGTTTAGCGAGTAAAGCAACTAACTTGAACGGGGGTGCCGTAGGTTCAATACCTTACCAAAGCGCAGCGAACACAACAACCTTATTAGCAGGTAACTCATCTGCAACTAAGAAATTCTTGACACAAAGCGGTGATGGAACATCTGCTGCAGCACCAGTTTGGGCGGGAGTTGCCGTTTCTGATATCACAGGTACTTTGCCAGTTGCCAATGGAGGTACCGGGGTAACATCCGTAGCCGCAAATCTCGTATTTGCAGGTCCTACTTCTGGAGCCTCAGCCGCAGCACCAAGCTTCCGAAGCTTAGTTGCAGCGGATTTACCTTCCGGTTCGACGAACTATGTAATCAATGGAACGACCCAACAAGCTAGCACCGATTTCAATATCAGTGGATCGGGTACCATTGGAACAACCTTAGCAGTAACCGGTAACACAACCATCGGTGGTACTGCTACGATTACAGGCGCTACAACCCTATCAGCTTTAACAGCTACCAAAGGAGTCTTCACAGACGCATCGAAGCGTTTGACAAGTACTGGAACGTTGGGGACCGATCAAGGAGGTACAGGAATGACATCCTTTAATAGTGGTGGTGCCATGTATGCAACGAGTACTTCTGCCTTAACGACGGGAACTTTACCTACGAGTGCGGGTGGAACAGGTTTAACCTCCTTTACGAGTGGTGGTGCATTATATACGACAAGTACAACAGCGGTCACTTCAGGTACTTTACCGGTAACAGCCGGTGGTACAGGTTTGGCGAGCATTAGTGCGAGTCAAATCACGTTTGGTAATGGAACAAGCGCATTGGGTACAAGTTCAAATTTAGTTTGGGATAATACCAATGCGCGATTGGGTATTGGTATCAGCACCCCTTCAGCTACGTTTCAAATTGGAACGGAATCCGCTGACAACTTAAAGTACTATGTCGATGCCAACAGTAACAATACATTAAAACTAGGTTACCGTGCTACAGGCTGGTTGATGCGTACCGGAAACAATTCCGGCGTTGCGACCGACTTGAATTTTTCATATATGAACAGCGGAGGAACTTCCGACATTTTAACTGTCAGCAATTTAGGTTCTGTGATTGTAAATGGCCCATTGAATGTTAGTACAACTGCAACAGCCTTATCAGGATCATTTACCAATTTAGATTTAGCTAATTCAGCCATTCATTACAGTGGTACGGATAATAAATTAGGAATCTTTACTTCGGCCCCTACGTCAAAGTTCCAGATTTTTGGCGATACGAATGCCGACTTCCCATTAAAGTATGATGCGGATTTAAGTGGTGGAACGATGACCTTGAGTTTCCGTTCGAAAGCTTTCAAAATCATGACGAACCAAAACAGTGGCACGTTAGAAAATTTGACCTATTACTATAACAATGGTACGACAGACACACAAATCATGCAATTAAATAATTATGGCCAAGTACGTATACCTGCTTTAATATTACCTACTGGGGCGGCTGCTGGAAAATACTTAACATCAGATGCGAATGGTGTGGCTTCATGGGCAGATGTAAATGCATCTGGAAACTTAGTTACCTTAACGGGAACCCAAACGTTAACCAATAAATCTTTTACGGCACCAGCCCTAGGAACACCCGCATCAGGTGTTTTAACCAATGCAACGGGCTTACCTTTAACTACGGGTGTAACGGGTATTTTACCGATTGCCAACGGAGGTACAGGTTCAGCAACACAAAACTTTGTGGATTTAACAACCGCACAAACTATAGCAGGTGCTAAAACATTTTCATCAACGATTGTGGGATCCATTTCAGGCAATGCTGCCACAGTAACGAATGGAGTTTATACAACAAATAAATTAAGTGCTTTATCAGCTACAACATCTGCTGAATTAGCGGGAGTCATTTCTGATGAAACAGGAACGGGATCTTTGGTATTCGCTACCTCTCCTACCTTGGTAACGCCAACTATCGGCGCCGCAACTGGAACAAGTTTAAGTGTTACAGGTCAGTTGACATCAACCGTTGCCACAGGTACTGCACCTTTAGTTGTTACTTCTACTACGCCGGTTACGAATTTAAATATTGGAGGAAATGCAGCAACTGCTACAACAGCTACGAACATTGCCGGTGGTTTAGCTGGATCGCTCCCTTATCAAACTGCTGCAGGTACGACAACTTTATTGGCCAAAGGGACAGATGGACAATTCCTAACTTTAGTCAGTGGAGCACCTGCCTGGTCGACGTCAAGTGCGGTGACGAGTGTAGGAGCTATTTCAGCATCTTCTACAGCCAATGGAGCTAGTATCACTTCCAATGTCCTCAACTTAGCGCCTGCAGATGGCACCAATGGTGGTGTCGTTACTACCTCAGCACAAAGCTTTGCGGGGATAAAAACCTTTGCAAATACGACTGCGAGTACATCCACAACAACGGGGGCAGTTATTGTCTCAGGTGGTTTGGGTGTTGCCAAATCAATGTATGTTGCTGAAGACTCCTATATCAATGGTTTGAAAATTGGTAAAGGCCTAGCCTCATTGTCAACAAACATCGCGATTGGGGCCTCAACCCTAGCGGCAGCTACAACTGGGGATAAAAACGTTGCAATCGGTTCAAATGCATTGGCTGCTAATACCAATGCAACAGATAACACCGCAATAGGTTACAATACATTGGCTGCCAATACAGTTGGCTCAGGGAATACGGCCATCGGCAGTGGTTCAATCAGCGCAATGAATAACGCAACTTCAGGTAATGTCCTACGAAATACGGCTGTCGGGAATGCAACGTTATCAGCCATGACATCCGGAGCTTACAATACTGTGATGGGAACTTTCGCATTAGCGGATATGACTAGTGGATCTTCCAATGTAAGTATTGGTAACGAGGCTGGTCAAAAAATCGGTATTGGTTCTGTTAGTAATACGCAAATGAATACCTCAGTCATTATAGGAGCTGATGCGCGAACTCTTGGAAGTGGTGAAAGTAATGCTATAGTAATTGGATACCAAGGTAGAGGTTTAGGATCAAATACGGCGGTGATAGGTAATGCATCAACTACTATGACATCATTAAACGGTGAAGTCCTTGTTGGAAGTACAACCGATGCCGGTGATTATAAATTACAAATTACAGGTAATTCAAAATTAACAGGGACACTAACAGTAGTAGATGGTTCCCAAGGAGCAGGAAAAGTTTTAATATCCGATGCAAATGGTTTAGCAACTTGGTCAGCAAATAGTAATGGAGGTGTTTCGTCAATATCTGCGACTGCAACCATGGCAGCTACCGATAATTACAATCTTATTGTATTTTCTGGATCTACTTCTGGTCAAACAATTACATTACCAAGCGCATCAGCAGCAGGTGCAGGTCGTGAAATTACAATTAAGAATATTGCAAGTGTAACTGTAGCAGTAGCAGCCACCTCAGGTAACTTAATTTCAGATAGTACAACGACATCTGCAACTGGTTTAAACATTGGAACTGAACCGTCAAATAACTGGATAAAGGCGATATCAACAGGCACCAACTGGATCATCTTACGAGCATTGTTCTAAAATACAATTGTCATATTTTCCAAATTCGACAATTCATTAATAAAAGTCTTTATGAGACAAATATGAAAAAGCTATTAACTGTTTTCCTTATTGTATTAGCAATTTTCCAAAATAGAAAATTATTAGCTCAAACAGGTATAGGTACAACAGCTCCCGTGAATAAATTCCAAGTAGAAACGGCTACGGCAGATCCCGCTACAAGTGGTTCTGCAGCCAATGGAAATTTGCGTCTGAGTGGTTTATCGGTGGCTCATGTTTTGGATTTTGGCTTAGGTAATACGAGTAATTTTGCTTGGATTCAAGCAAGAAATAAGACCTATGGTACGAATTACAATTTGGCATTAAATCCTTTGGGAGGTAATGTGGGCATTGGTACCTCCTCGCCTACTGCGAAATTGAATCTTGTGGGTGGTGGCATGCGAATCTACGATGGATTCACAAATAGTGGTACAAGACCCGCCATTAATACCAGTAGCATTGGGAATTATGAAATTCGTGGTGTAGGATCCGCAACAGGAACAGTCCAAGCAGATGGAGCAGATGATGGCTTTCTGCGACTTTCCGCGGGGGGGGGGACAACAACAACTGCACAGTCTTCCATTGATATTTCAGGTTTTTCGAATACAGCCGATATGAACAATAACATCGTCTTTCGTACCGCTGGGACGGAACGTATGCGGATAGATTTAAATGGGAATGTCTTAGGTTCAAACAGCAATACTCTATCGGGTTTTGGAGCAACGATTTCTTCTATTTCAGCTGCTTATACCCTTGCTGCTACCGACAATGCAGAAGTAATTAAATCGGACGCTGCTTCCGCGATAACTGTGACGATTCCGACAGGTTTACCTACGGGTTTCAACTGCATGGTCTTGCAATATGGCGCGGGACAAATCACCTTTGCTGCTGCAAGTGGGGTGACAATTATCAATCGGAACTCCTATACGAAAACATTAGGCCAATATGCGATTGCGACTGTCTTGCATTTGGGAAGTAATATTGTGGTTATATCAGGTGAATTAGGAAATTAATGATAAGGATACTGATTATATTTTTACTGATACCTTCTGTCTTGCTGGCGCAATTCTATTCGCCGAGCTATGCAGGAAATGTATCGAAAAATAATCTCTATGTGAATTATGATTTTAGTAAATCAAGCTCCTACCCTGGATCAGGCACAACGGTGTATAGCACAACGACGAATGCGGTAAGTGCAAGTCTCGCAAACAGTCCTACCTATTTCTCTGATCCGGGTTACCTTCGTTTTATTGCGGGAAGTTCCCAATACATGATAATAGGAGACTTTAAAAACGCATACTCACCCGTGAGCCCTAGTACGAGATCAGGAGTTTTCACCTTAAGCCTTTGGTTTAATCCCACAGCACTTAATGGAGTTGTCGTATCTGATTTAGATAACACAATACCGGGAGGCGGCTATCATACCTCAGATATTGAGATGGTAGCAGGATATTTAAAATTTTCTGTTTGGCCCAAAAACACCGTTCTTACCACAGCCACTACTGTTACACTCAATGAATGGCACCATGTGGTATTGGTATATACAGGAACACAAGTCAAAGCCTATTTAGACAATACATTAGTAGGTACAGCAACTTATACGCGTTCGGGTCCACACATGGGCAGTTATACGGCTGCTCAATATTTTGGTATAGCAGCATATGATGGCACACACATGGGATCAGGTGCTTATGGGAGTTTTTTGTTGGCCGATGTAAAATTCTTTTCAGCTGCTTTGGGAGATGGGGAGGTGAATTCAATTTACCAACAAGAGAAATCAAATTATGATTTAGTGTTTTATTTGGATGGAGGTAATACAACTTCTCTGGCGACTTCAGGGGCAACCGCTTGGAATGATATATCGGGACATGCCAAATCAGGGGATATTGGAGCAGGCATGTCTTACAATGCAACTGCGAGTGGAAGCATGTATTTTAATGGGGCTAGTACTGCTTATTCAAATTTTAGCTGTGGATTAAATGGGACTTCTACTATTACAGTTGAAATGTGGGTAAAGCCAACTACGCTATCTGGTGGCATGTTTTTTGGCTTTTACCGTTATGACGTATTTACCACGGGAGGTGGTTTGGGATACAATACGGCAGGTGGAGATCTCTATGGTATAAATTCCACCCAAACCAGTGGTTTTGTCAATACTTGGAAACACTATGTGTTCGTCATGAATGCAGGTTCAGTGACATCCAATAAGATTTATGTCAATGGAGTCTCCCAAACTTTAGCACTTCGAACAGGGACCATTCAAAATGCTAATACCAATTTTAATGGGGGAATTGGCCGAATTGCTTGTTGGGCCAATGACAATGCATACATGCAACAGATGTACATCACCAAATTTAAAATTTACGACCGTGAACTTACGCAAGCTGAAATCACGAATAACTTTAATAAAGACAAAGCAAGACATGGACTTTAAACGCATATTTATTTTCGCAATTTTAGGCTTAAGCTTTGGAGCAAAAGCCCAAACGGGTATCGGTACCACGACACCCGTAAATAAATTACAGGTGGAAACAGCGACCGCTGATCCTTTATCGAGTGGAACGACTGCAAACGGAAATTTACGTTTGAGTGGGCCATCCCCTGCTGTACATGTCTTGGACTTTGGTTTGAGTAGTACGTCTACGTTTGCTTGGATGCAGGCTCGGAATAAAACGTATGGCACCAATTATTTTTTAGGTATTAATCCTTTGGGGGGAAATGTAGGAATTGGAACTTCTGCACCATTATCAACCCTAACCGTAGGTAATGCAGGAGGTACCATTTCCGGTGAAATCACCATCAATCCGCAAGGTGCTTCAAATGAAGGCGGTCAAATTACCCTAAAAAAATCATTATCTGGACCAACAAATGATTGGACCATAGATACCTATGGAGATAACTTAGCCAACGCACGTTTTCGAATTTTTAATGGCTCAGATGCAACAACTGGTTTAAGCATAAAAGAAAATGGGTTTGTTGGATTAGGGAATATTGCACCTACCGTTCGGTTACAGGTAACTGGCGACATTATCGCAAATTCAATCGCTGGTTCTTCTGACATCCGTTTCAAGAAAGACATCTCCCCTATTGAAAATCCATTGGCCAAAGTTATGCAGTTGCGGGGCGTGAATTTCAACTGGAATACCTCGGCCTTCCCACAACGCATGTTCTCCGAAAAACGTACGATGGGTTTCATCGCTCAGGAAGTTGAAAAAGTTGTACCTGAAATTGTCCAAACAGAAAACACAGCAGAAGGATTTAAATCCGTACAATATGACAAGATAGTTGCCTTACTCGTGGAGGCAGTGAAGGCCCAACAAAAACAAATTCAACAATTAAAACGCGAAGTCAAAAAATTGAAGAAACAAGCACGCTAGGATGAAGTATTTCTTTGGGATATGTTTATGGATTTGTAGTCTGAACGTTTGGGGACAAATGATCACAGCGCCTGCGCCCTTAACCATTGAGGCGAATGCCAGCAATGTGGATGCGGGGGATTTTGTGGTTAACTGGGCAAACACAACAGAGCAAATTTTGGTATCGATTAGTTTGGAATACCATAATGGAGCGACATTTTCCTTACCTGTTACGACTGGCTTAACCTTGAATACAGGCTATACATTGTGGACGGGAATTACGAGCATCGTATTTTATGGAACTAAGACCAACGTCAATACGGCGCTTGCTGCCATGACAATATCCATGGGTGCAGTAAAAACGGCTGTTAAAATCAATGTGGAGGCTTCAGGCTATGATGCCAATTATGTTTACAATCCGGCGAATAAACACTTTTATCGCTATGTCGCAGGAAATATAACCTATGCTACTGCCAAAACGAATGCAGCCACCTACAGTTTCAAGGGAAAAACAGGCTACATGGTCACGGTTACATCCGATGCAGAAAACAATTTTATCAATACGAATATTTCTGGTTCAAATGTTTGGCTAGCCATCACGGATGCCGTCACGGATGGAACCTGGGTCATCGATGCGGGGCCGGAATTGGGTACGGTCTTGAAAACACAAAATGGACCTACGGCTGGAAATATCGATGGACAATATAATAATTGGTGTACCGGAGAACCCAATGGCGCAAACCACTCGGAAGATTATGCCGTAGGAAAATGGAATAGTAATACGTGTTGGAATGATTTACCCAATACCTATTCCGGAGTAGCAGGTTTTGTCGTCGAAATCAGTGCGGATTTCCCAGCTGGATCGGATTATACGGGTGTTTATTCCACATACGCCGTGCATAATAATGACATCGCGTTTTCGTTGGCATCAGCTAACAATACGACATTAAATTCCACAACGGTTTCGAATTACCCCAACCTCTTTGGTGGTTTGCAAATCAATACAGGGAATACTATTACTTTAAATACATCAACTACCTTGAATACGAATAAAATCATATTCAACGGGACAGGGAAATTGGTTTTAACGGATAATACAAGTAAATGGACACCAGGAACGGCAAGTACCACGAACACTTTTGTCCATAGCCCTACGACAAACTCGACCCCAAACTATTGGTCGGTGACCAGCTCATGGAATTATACGACAGGCTCTACAGGTGCTGGTGACCCCTTTTATGAGAATGCTCCATATCCGGGTACAGGTCTTGCATTGCATCAAACTCCCTATTTAAATTCACCACAAGGCTGGTCGGCACAAGTGAACAATACAAGCCAATACATTCAATTAAGTTATCCCGTACCAGTTTATATGACAGGTTTAGTTACGCAAGGTCGTGCCTATAACGGTGGACAATGGGTTACAACGGCCAATGTGGATGTCAGTTTAGATGGGACAACGTGGACGAATGTGCTAACTGGAGCCTCCATTAACACAAATTCAACCGATGCGGTTACCGTACTTTTTCCTTCCGTGGTTTACGCAAGGTTCATTCGACTCAATCCGACGGCTTGGAACGGTCACATTACCATGCGTATGGGAGCTATCATTAAATCAACACCTAGCATATCGGATGGATTAGTTTTGAATTTAGATGCAGGTAATCTTATATCGCACAATGGTACTTCTACAACCTGGAGGGATTTATCCAGTTCCACGAATCATGGTACACTAACCAATGGGCCAAGCTATAATATCTCAAATCGAGGATTTGTTACTTTTGATGGTGTGGATGATTATGTTAATGGCGTTGCGATTCCATCCACAAGCGGAAATAATTCACGGACGGTCATGGTTTGGTATAAGTCGACGGCCAATAAAAATACGATCTTATTAGACAAAGGAGCCGTTACAGATGACAAATCGGAACAATTGGTATTAGTTTATACGAATGGTGCTGGCGTTGGGGCAGGTTCCTATCCACCAACCAATAATGGAGGCATTGGTGTCTGTTTTTGGGGAAGTGATTTGATTTATCCGATTGCTGCCACGACCCTATTCGATGGAAACTGGCATTTTGTGGCCTATACCTACGACAATTCCAACACCTCCGTCCGAATTTGCTTTGATGGTAAATTTGCAGCATCCGTTTATCAGTGGAATACGAGCGCATGGTCAACGAATACTTCCAAACCCTTTGTTTTACCTAGAACTCAAAATACCACGAATAATCCCTATTTAATTGGTCAATCCCGAGCAGCCTTTTGGGGGTATGGAGGTACCTTTAGCAATGTCAGTATACCTTTGCTACAGATTTATAACCGGGCCTTAACGGAAGCAGAAATATTAACCAATTACAATGCAACCCGAGCGCGCTATGGCAGGTAGCGTTCATAACTGATGAAAACCTTAGGATTTATCTTTTTTTGCTGGATACTAACACCGACACTTTGGGCGCAAACAACGACCAACAGTGCTGGTACGGGCACGTTTACAAATACGGGCACATGGACGAGTCCGCAAAACCTGACGGGAACGGCGACCATTATGGATGGGCATACCGTGAACATTCCGAATAATATCAATCCCGTTTATTCCAACAAAATCATCTTTTCAGGAACTGGAAAGTTAGCTTTAACTGGAACTTCGAGTAAATGGATAGCGGCGACGATTATGAACGCGTCTCCCTCAATGGAGTCCTTTAATCTCTCGACGAACTGGTCGGCATCCAGTGTTTACATCAATGATTCCTTTGGAATAACGCACAATACCCCATGGATTGATTCGGGACAAGGATGGTCGGCAGGAACGGCCAATAGTGGGACAGATTATTTACAATATGACTTAAAAAGTCCGCGCTGGGTGCAGGGAATAGTTTCGCAAGGTAGAGCTAATGCCGCACAGTGGGTAACGTCGGCAAAAGTGGATGTCAGTTTAGATAATATCAATTGGGTACCCGCAGCGACAAACTTCACTATGAATAGTGACCAAACCACCAAAGTCTACAATAATTTCGCGAATGTTATGTATGCACGTTACGTACGCGTGACACCATTAACGTCTTATGTATATGCCACCATGCGGCTTGGCGTTTTATTGCGCGACTATCCTTTTAAATCCTGCCATGAGATACTAACCAATTTCCCACAGGCCACATCGGGCATCTATGTCATCGACCCGGACGGATACGCGGGGGCTAACCCATCGACTAACTGTTATTGCGATATGTCAACAGATGGTGGTGGATGGACTTTGGTCTTGAATTATTTACATGCCGGAAATACCAATCCAGCTTTAGTAGTCAAAACAAATTCCTTGCCTTTGCAAGGCTCAACTACCCTAGGAACCGATGAATCTGCATCTGCCTCAACTTGGGGGAATGTTTCGAACACCTATTTGAGTGCATTTACGTTCAGCGAATTACGCTTTTATGCCAAAACTTCGGCACATACGCGTGTGATTCATTTTAAAACCTCACACACGAATACGATGAATTACTTTCTTACAGGAACGGGGAGCATGTCAGGAATTGGGACAGCTGGGAATTATACGGCGCTAACGGGTCATTCGTCTTATTTACCTGCCAGTTCAGCGAGTTATTTTACAAATCAAGGTAATGCTGCCATGACGGAATTTCCATTTTGGCTAAATGGAACGTATCACTGGGGGATCCGTGGAGGTGGTTCACGCTGGGAAGTGGACGATTATCCTGGGAACTCAGCTAATAGTACTTTGCATCAAATTTGGATTAGATAACATGAAAATACTAAGCATCACATTATTGTTCATTAGTTTAGGGACCTATGCTCAAACGGGTATTGGTACTACCACTCCCAACTCATCGGCGAAGTTGGAGGTCTATGCCACCAACAAAGGCTTTCTCCCTC
>CALLKB010000046.1 GCA_938008575.1 uncultured Cytophagaceae bacterium
CCGAAGCATGGATTTTGGGTCAGGTTGTACAAATTAACGCATTTTATTGGTTTTTGTAAAGCGAAGACCTAAATTGCGGGGCTGTAATGAGCGGTATGAAAAAAAGCTTAGCCATTTTCGTGTTTCGCCTAATCTGTGTTTGCCTTCCATTCTTGGGTCAAGCACAAGATCCGCAATTGTCGCAATTCTACTCGGCCCCACTTTTGATATCTCCTGCCTTTGCAGGAATTAATAGTACCTCCAAAGTCAATTTCAATTACCGGAATCAATGGCCTAATTTGGAGGCCAACTACCAATTCACGTCCATTTCGGCCGATTTAAGTATTGGGAGTATTAACAGCGGAGTGGGGATTATCGCGACGACCGACAAGCAATTTGCCAACTTAAAAACGACGAGTTTAGGACTTCAATACGCCTATCACATCGATTTAAGCCCTGATCAAACGCTTTCGCTGGGGATGCAGGGGACGTATGTGAATCGAGGATTAGATATGAGCAATTTGATTACGGGGGATCAAATCAGCAATTTATTAACAAGTGGAAGTTTGGGTGCTAGCAATGACCCTTTACTATCCGAAATGACTAGACAACGGTCATTCGTGGACCTAAGTGTAGGCGGATTATTAAACACTCGAAACTACTGGATTGGATTCTCCGCGCATCACCTAAACCAGCCGAATAAATCCCTCATTTCATCCTCTGAAGAGCTTTTAGCTACCAAATTCAGCATGCAGGTGGGGACTAAAATTATTTTGCAGGAGAATTACTACGAGGCCGATTCGTATGAGGACCGCAATAACGAGAAAAGTATCAGCCCGGTCATTCATTATAAACAACAGGGTGATTTCCAACAATTGGACATGGGGGCTTATTTAACTTGGTCACCGATGGTTTTGGGGCTGTGGTATCGCGGAATTCCGATAGCCAAATCCAAAATCGGAACGCCTAATCGAGAATCCATCGTTGCATTGCTAGGATATAAACAAGATAATTTCTCGATCGGCTATTCGTATGACTTAACCTTATCGCAATTAGGACCCGCTGCCGGCGGAGCTCATGAATTATCCATTGCATATTTATTTGATTTTGATTTCGCATTGAAAAAACCATTTGTCAAATGGAAACGAAATCTCTCCTGTCCAAAGTTTTAAATTTGAAAGGGTAGATTTAAAATTTTACCTTTACAGAAATATTGAAAGTACATGAATAAGATTACCCAACACATAAAATCATCTATTGTCTTACTCATAAGCATCATTTGCTTATTAATAGGTCAAACAGCTCAAGCGCAATTTACATTGAGCTCCCAAAAGAGAAATGTAGATGACTTATCAGATGCGGAAGTAAGCATGTTCATGGAAAAAGTGCAGGCTAGCGGAATGTCGGAAAGTGAAATTGAAAAAGCCGCATTAACACAAGGGTATACCGCAGCAGATATTGCCAAAATGCGCGAAAGAGTTGCTAATATGCAACTTATCCCAGCAACTGTGGATCCCTTTCAAAAAAACAACGCCTTAGATAAAGGAAACTTACAACAGGATATTCGAAGTAATAAACCAACTTATTATTCACCTCGTGTCAATACCCCAGTCTTACAAGAGAGTATCTTTAATATTGAAGAGCGAAAATTATTAGCTAAGCCATTAAATATTTACAATGATAGTTTAGTTACGGAATACAATAAGTTACAGGAACGTGCCTCAAACTCATTAAACAAAAAGATTTTCGGAGCAAGCCTATTTCAAAGTGAAAAGCTCACTTTTGAGCCCGATATGCGCATTGCAACGCCTAAAAACTACCAATTAGGTCCTGATGACGAATTAAACATTCACATTTTCGGAGATGTATTGGATAATTTCAAAGTAACGGTAAGCCCAGAAGGAACCGTGAAAATTTTAAATCTGAGTCCAATCTATGTCAATGGACTATCCATGGATGCAGCAAGCGAACGAATTATCAGCCGATTGCGCCAACTATACCAAGGATTAAATAAACCAGGAAGCGGATCTTCTGCGCAAGTTACCTTAGCGGGCGTTCGTAGCATCAAAGTAACCTTGACAGGAGAAGTTAATTTCCCAGGTTCCTATACGGTTTCATCTCTAGCAACCGTTTTCAATGCCTTGTACCTAGCTGGAGGACCTAATCGGAATGGTTCATTTAGGAACATTCGTGTCATTCGCGGCAACAAAGTGGTTCGAACGCTCGATCTATATGATTTCCTTTTACGTGCAGATCAAAAAGACAACATTCATTTAAATGATCAAGATATTATTCGCGTGGGCGATTACGAAAACCGCGTTGAATTGGTGGGTGAGGTAAAACGCCCCTACATATACGAATTAGTAAAGGGGGAAAGTTTTAAAGATCTGTTACGCTACTCAGGAGGTTTTACTGAAAAAGCATATACATATACCATTAATGTGCGGAGAAACACGTCAAGAGAAATAAAGTTATTAAACATCAGCCAAGAAGAAGTTGAAACTTTCTTACCTAATAATGGTGATGTTTATACAATAGGTACCATTATTGAACGCTACGAAAACCGTGTTGAAATCCAAGGTGCTGTCTTCCGACCAGGAAATTATGCGATTGAACCAGGGTTAAATACCGTTAAAGAATTAATTAAGAAGTCGGAAGGCTTGCGGGAAGATGCCTTTTTAAATCGGGCAACCTTGACTCGTCGGAAAGAAAATTATGACCCCGAAGTATTATCGATTGATTTAGGGAAAATTTTACGTGGAGAGGCAGCCGACATTTCTTTGCAACGCGAAGATGTGTTACAGGTTTATTCGATTAACAACTTACGTGAAAAACGCTTTGTCAATATCGTTGGCGAAGTAAATGCTCCCGGTGAGTTTGAATTCAAAGAAGGAATGAAAGTGGGTGATTTAATACTACTTGCCAAAGGTCTCAAGGAATCCGCTAGTTATGCGAATCTAGAATTAGCTCGACGTATTATCACACATGGGACAGCTGACCCAAAAGCAGCCAAGATTGAAATTATTAGTTTTGCGATTGACGGAAGTCACAAAATTGCCAACGAAGGTAATCAGATCACCTTGCAACCCTTTGACATCATTTCGATTCGTCGGGCACCTAATTACGAAGAACAAAGGTCTGTGAAAATTCTAGGTATGGTGAATTTCCCAGGGTCGTACGCGATCGAGAATAACCAACAACGCATCTCGGATTTGATTAAACGTGCTGGAGGTTTACGCGTAGAAGGATATTTAGAAGGTGGTAAATTGATTCGTGGGACAACGACAGTAGGAGTTAATTTGAAGGAAATCCTAAATAATCCATCATCACAAGAAAACCTACAATTAATGGCAGGCGATGAATTAACGATTCCGCGTTTATTGCAAACAATCAAATTGACAGGAGCTGTACAGAATCCATTGGCGGTTAGCTATAAAGAAGATTTCACCTTGAAAGAATACATTGCAGAGGCAGGTGGCTACACGGTAAATGCGAATAAGAAAAAAATGTATGTTACTTACGCGAATGGCGTTTCCAATCAAATTCGCAAGTTTTTTATCTTCAAGAAAAATCCACGCATTGAACCGGGTTCTGAAATAGTTATTCCAGCATTTCCTGAGAATCGTAAGAAAGGATTATCTGCTGCTGAGGCCATCGGATTAACCTCAAGTCTCGTGTCGGTATCCATCGCCATCATCACATTGATTAACAATATTCCGAAGTAATAGCCATGAACGAATCCAACGTAACACAGCCTACCAATTCGGATGAAATTGCAATCAATTTTTCAGAAATTTGGCAAGCAATCGTCAAGTACAGACTAAGTATATTACTTGTAACCTTCCTTTTTACGGCCTTAGGAGCTTTATTCTCCTTAACATTAAATAGCCAATATGAATCTGAAGTCAAGTTACTTCCTGAAGTAGATTCAAAAATGAGTGGTTCAGGAGGTAGTTTAGGTGGTTTATCATCCCTGGCTGGATTAGCAGGCATTAACATATCCGGAGCTATGGCAGGAGCAGATGCAATTCAACCCGCCATGTACCCTGAAATCGTTCAAAGCATGCCATTCTTGCAAGAACTAAGCCAATCCAATGTCTACAATTTGAAACTTAAAAAGTATCAAAAATTGGCCGATTATCTAAAGCAAGATAATTCGAATGCCCCAATCAGATTATTCAAAACGGACAAAAACAAGGCATCCTCTGATTTAGAAAATGTAACGATTCCTCGTGGCGTCCTTAGCACCGATTTGATCAACATTAGTAAACAAGAATCCGCCATTTTTAAAGAGTTGAGGGAATCTATCGTTGTAGAAATAGACAAAAAAAGTAATTTGATTAAAATTGCAGTTACTAGCCTAGACCCTGTCGTATCAGCTAATTTAGCAAATTTGGTCTTAATTCAACTCCGTAAATACATCATCCATTACCGGACTGAAAAGGCTCGCAAGGAATTAAACTTTTTAATTGACCGACAAGCAGAGGCACGCAAACGTTACGACCAAGCGCTTTTTACCTTATCAAACTACAAGGATCAAAACAGAAATGTATTCTTGAATGTGGCCAAAGACCAAGGCAAAAAATTGCAGTATGAAGTTGATTTAGCTTTTAGTGTCTATTCAAATCTAACAAGCCAAACAACCGAAGCCAAAATCAAACT
The DNA here is from genome assembly GCA_938008575.1 of uncultured Cytophagaceae bacterium. Lineage (GTDB taxonomy): Bacteria > Bacteroidota > Bacteroidia > Cytophagales > Spirosomataceae > Aquirufa > Aquirufa echingensis. Next base: position 4,642 of record CALLKB010000046.1, read on the forward strand.
ACAAAAAGAAACACCTGTCTTCAAAGTTCTTGAACCCGCTCAGATTCCTCTGAAACGATCAAGTCCTAAACGTAGCTTAATCACTGCTGGAGCATTATTCCTGGGCCTATTCTCAGCCCTCATCTTCGTCTTCTTCAAGTCGGTGAACATGAAAGAACTACTAGCCTAAACAACAAAAAAGCCTTCCGTCAATCGACGGAAGGCTTTTTTATTTAATCACGCTACCTAATTATTTCAAGGTACGTTTTACTTCTTTCATTTCGTAGCACTCTAAGTTGTCGCCTACCTCTAGATCATTAAATCCTTTGATCGACATACCACACTCATAGCCAAACTTCACCTCAGCCACATCGTCTTTAAAACGCTTCAAGGCTGAAATCTCTCCGTCGTGAATCACAACGAAGTCACGAATGACACGAATCTTATGTGCACGCTTCACCGTTCCGTCCAAGACATAACATCCTGCAACCGTACCGATTTTCGAAATCTTAAATACATCACGCACTTCGATGTTTGCCGTAACAACTTCTTCAAACGAAGGAGCCAACATACCCTCCATAGCCGCCTTGATTTCATCAATCGCTTGGTAGATAATCGAATAGTTACGAATCTCAATCTGCTCTGCATCTGCCATACGACGTGCATTTTGCGAAGGACGAACTTGGAACGCGATAATCACCGCATCCGATGTAGAAGCTAAAGCCACATCCGACTCAGATACCTGACCTACACCTTTGTGAATAATACGAACTTGAACTTCTTCCGTCGATAATTTTAATAGTGAATCCGAAAGGGCCTCTACCGAACCATCCACGTCACCTTTTACAATCACGTTCAATTCACGGAAAGTACCAATCGCCTTCCGACGACCAATTTC
>CALLKB010000047.1 GCA_938008575.1 uncultured Cytophagaceae bacterium
CTTTTTTGCATATAAGAAAAATAGACAGGATTGGCTGTTTGTATCCATAAACGTTCGATGCCTAGTAAAACAACGCCCTGATCATAGGTCCACTTGGTTGGCTTTGCGGTATCTGCACCAACAGGCTCTTTCCATAAGGTAGCCATAGCAGTAGCTGCCACCTTAGCTGCCATAGATTCAGTTTGTGCATATGCAAAATAGCTGCTTTCTAAAAAAGCGATAAATAGTATTGAAAACTTTTTCATTGAGTGACAGGTTTATTGTTGATAAGAGATACTATTTGCTTTTGCACCAAATAAGAATTCATCTTTTTTAATGGCATTATTCCAATTGAGTCCTTTAGTATGAATTGAATGAGTACGGTCACCATTAATGCTAAACACCAACGGAATATTTGGCTCTATAGAAAGATCATTAAAAGTAAGTTTACTACTATTTTGGATATATACTAGCGGACTCGCTTGCTGGGTAACAAGTTTAATATTATTAAACTCAATATTTGAACCCTCGGTAATTTCGATACCCTTTTTTGTTGCAAAAACCATATCACTTAACACCAAATTACTGATATTCATTTCAGGAATGCCTCTTACAAAGACCGCTTTTTCGGCACCATTACAATACACATGGTTGAAGTAGAAATTTCTAAAAAGGAAACGTTTAAATTAACCACCAGAATGAAAGGGTATATTGCCGTTTTAGTAATTTTAACTACAGTTATGATTTCAATGATTTTATTGCCCAAACGGGACATTTGAATATTCAATTCCAACTTACTATCATCCACTTTCCGATGCGCCATTTCCTCCGTTTCAGAGAAAGCGTCGATACGGGATTGCGATTTGGTACCACGTGCTTTCGGTTGGCGACGCATCCATTCCAATTCTTTGCGATAAAGGTTTTTGGCCTTCGCTACAGTACTTGCCTCGGAAGCTTCACGCTCGGCTTTCTTCTCCAAGAAATAGCCGTAATTGCCTTCATAGGTATAGATGGACCCAAGGGCTAATTCCATCATTTTATTACATACCTTATCTAAGAAATAGCGGTCGTGGGATACGACTAAAACGGTCACATTGGGTCCAGATAAAATACCTTCTAACCATTCAATGGTCTCAATGTCCAAGTGGTTGGTCGGCTCATCCAGAATCATAATATCTGGACTTTCGATCAATAATTTCGCCAAAGAAAGGCGCTTCTTTTGACCTCCTGAAAGGGTAGATACTTGTTGGTCGCCATCCGGAATCCCCAATCGGGTAATGATTTGTTTGGCTCTCGCTTCGTAATCCCAGGCATTATTTGCCTCCATCAAGGCGAAGGAATCTTCTAATTCCTGCGGATCGCCGGAAAGCATGGCTTTTTCGTAGGCTTTAATCGCTACGGCGCTTGGCAAATCATCCGAAAACAGATAATTCAAGACGCGTTCATTCTCGGCAAAAATGGGGTTTTGCGGTAGATAACCTACACGGATTCCCTTGCGGATAGTAATCTTGCCTTCGTCGGGGGATTGCATGCCCATGATGGATTCCATCAGGGTTGTTTTACCTGTTCCGTTTTTTCCGATGAGCGCTACTTTTTCGCCTTTCTGCAAGCCGAAAAACAGGTTTTTAAACACCCAGCGTTCGCCAAGATTTCGCGAAATATTCTCCGCCGATAGATAATTCATAAGGGTTAGTCGTTTGCTTCTGCAGCCTCTTCACGCATTTTTCTGCGTAATACACGGCCCGAAACGATGATGCTGATTTCGTATAATCCGAAAAGTGGAAATGCGACCAGCAATTGGGAAATCACATCCGGTGATGGCGTAATTATCGCTGCCACTAACAAGATGACGATCAATGCATGCTTGCGGTATTCGCGCATGAATGAAGGCGTCAAAATACCCACTTGTGATAACACGAATGCAATCATGGGTAATTGGAATGTTAAGCCGCAAGCGAGCGTCAACATAGACAATAACGAGATGTAATCGTTGATGTCAAATTGATTTTGGATGGATGGGTCCAACTTGAAATTTGCCAAGAAGTTAATCGCCATGGGTGCAACGACGAAGTATCCAAAAGAAACGCCTACAAAAAATAAGAGCGATACCCAAAAGACCGCGCCGCGCGCTGCCTTTAATTCTTTGGATTTTAATCCTGGGCTAATGAAGCGCCAAACCTCGTAAAATGCATACGGAAACGCGAACATTAATCCCACAATAATCGATTGCGTCAAAGCCATCATAAATTGGCCTGAAACTTCTCTAGACTGCAAGATAAAGTCAGCTTGCTGCATGCAAAGACTTGTCATGCCGGTAAAGTCAGCCAGTTGGCACAAAACCTGATTCGTCCAAAAGTCCACTTTGGTAGGCCCCATGATGATGATTCCGAAGATTTCATTTCGGAATATCCAGGCAGCAATGGTAAAAATCAAGATAGAGGCGATGGACCGGATGATGTGCCAGCGCAATTCCTCCAGGTGATCGAGAAAGGACATTTCCGTCCCATCCTTCTCCTCGTCTAATTCATCGTCCCAATCTTGATCTAATGCCATTTTCGTTTATTATAGATATAATGGGAATTGTTTCACCCATTCGTTTACTTCTCCTTTGATTGTTTTTAATACAGCCTCGTTATCGTGGTTCATCAAAGCCTTGTCCACCATCTCAACAATTTGAGACATGTCTGATTCTTTCAAGCCACGCGTCGTCATCGCCGCTGTACCCACACGCATACCCGATGTAACAAATGGAGATTTGTCATCAAATGGTACCATATTTTTGTTAATCGTGATATCCGCTTGGATCAACGTATTTTCTGCCAATTTTCCGCTTAAGCCTTTTGGACGTAAGTCGATCAACATTAAATGATTGTCTGTTCCACCTGAAATGATATCATATCCTTTTGCCAAAAATGCCTTCGCCATCGCTTGTGCATTCGATTGTACTTGCTTCGCATAGGTTTCGAATGTTGGCGTTAATGCTTCCCCAAAAGCGATTGCTTTAGCCGCGATTACGTGCTCTAATGGGCCACCCTGTGTTCCTGGGAACACGGCGCCGTCTAAACAAGCCGACATTAATTTCAAGTCACCTTTCAAAGTTTTGAAACCAAATGGGTTTTCAAAATCGTTGCCCATCATAATCAAACCACCACGTGGTCCACGCAATGTTTTGTGTGTTGTTGTCGTAACGATGTGGCAATGTTGCATGGGGTTGTTCAACAATCCTTTTGCGATTAATGCCGAAGGGTGTGAAATATCAGCTAATAACATAGCGCCCACTTGATCAGCAATCGCACGTAAACGGGCATAATCCCAATCACGCGAGTAAGCGGATGCACCACAAATGATCAATCTTGGTTTTTCTTTTAAAGCAGTTGCTTCTACTTTGTCCCAGTCGATTAAACCGGTTTCTTTTTCTACACCGTAGAAGAATGCTTGAAAGTATTTTCCAGAGAAATTCACTGGAGAACCGTGCGATAAGTGACCGCCATGTGACAGGTCAAATCCTAAAATTTTATCGCCTGGATTTAAAAACGAAAGAAAAACAGCTGCATTCGCTTGTGCACCTGAGTGTGGTTGTACGTTTGCCCAAGTAGCTCCGAACAATTTTTTCGCACGCTCAATAGCCAAGGTTTCAACCTCATCCACAACTTCGCAACCGCCATAATAACGTTTCCCTGGAAGTCCTTCCGCATATTTATTTGTCAAAACACTTCCTTGTGCTTCCATCACCTGTGGAGATGTAAAGTTCTCAGAAGCAATTAACTCAATCCCGAATTCTTGTCGGTGAGCCTCTTGACTAATCAGTGAAAAAATTTCGTTGTCGCGTTGGGTAGGGAATGTGCTAGCAGCCATGAATATAAGATGTTCTTGATTACGTATTTTAAGGGTGTAAAATTACGTTTTTTTATCTGAATAGAAAAACGCTAATTGACGGAACTCTGTCGACAAATACCACGTTTGTATCCCAACAAAAAAGCGTAATTTTGAAGGCATTAATTTTTCAACAAATGAAATTAAAATTTTTAGCGCTGTTCCTTTTCTTTTCGGTTCAGCTTTTCGGGCAAAAAATCACACCAGCAAAATGGTCTTGGACATTATCTCCTGCACAACCTGTTGTTGGCCAAGAAGCTGAGTTGATATTTAAGGTTTCAATCGACAAAGGTTGGTACCTGTATTCATCGGATTTTGATAAGGAATTAGGACCTGTGGTGACAACGATTTCGTTAAAACCAGGTTTAGGTGTCGAGGCAGTTGGGCCCTTGAAAGCCATTAATCCGCACAGTAAAGAGGATAAAGAGATTTGGGGAGGAACTTACACGTATTTTACGGAGCAAGGAGAATTTCGCCAAAAAGTTAAAATTACCTCAGAGAATTGGGTGATTGATGGGTCTTATGATTCCCAAACCTGCTCAAACGAAAGCGGACTTTGTGTCCCGATCAAAGGTAATTTCAAGATTTCAGTTACGGAAGACTCAAAAAAAAAAGCCTCTGATGTAGCCGGTGGTGGTTTAATCGAATTCTTTTTTGTGGCATTAGGGGCGGGATTATTAGCTCTATTAACCCCATGTGTTTATCCCTTGATTCCGATGACCGTGAGTTTCTTCACGAAGAAACAAGGAGGAAAGCGTCTTGCATTTCTATACGGGCTATTCATCGTATTGATTTATGTCTTTTTTGGAACCATACTCGCATTTTTTGCAGGGGCTAGTTTCGCTAATTTCTTAAGTACTCACTGGATTCCGAATCTCCTGTTCTTCGTTATTTTCGTGTTTTTCGGTATCTCTTTCTTGGGTGCATTCGAAATTGTTTTGCCTTCTGGCTTGGTGAATTCGGTTGATGCCAAATCGGATAAAGGCGGCTTGATGGGTGTCTTTTTTATGGCATTCACGCTCGTTTTGGTCTCATTTTCATGCACGGGTCCTTTGGCGGGATCTATTCTCATTGCCGCATCGCAAGGGGTTTTCTTGAAACCGATTATCGGGATGCTGGGCTTTTCCCTAGCCTTTGCGATTCCATTTACCTTGTTTGCTGTCTTCCCTGGTTTCATGAAATCCTTGCCTAAATCGGGTAATTGGATGAATGAGGTAAAGGTTGTGTTGGGCTTCTTAGAAATTGCATTAGCCTTTAAATTTTTAAGTGTGGCTGATCAGGTTTATCACTGGCATTTATTAGATCGTGAGATTTTCTTAGCGATCTGGATTGCGGTGTTTACAGCCTTGACTTTGTATTTATTCGGGAAGATTTCCTTGCCGCATGATGGGCCTGCTAAAAACCTTTCCGTACCGCGCACCTTGTTCGCTACGGCTGTTTTAGCTTTTGTGATTTATTTAATTCCAGGGATGTTCGGAGCACCTTTGAAAGGTCTTTCGGGTTGGTTACCTCCATTGAGTTCGCAAGATTTTAAGGGTTCTGAAGCAAGTATCGCAGTACCTGTGAAAACAGATCAAGGCCAAAAGAAATATGCAGATTTTCTAACATTGCCTTTGGGCTTACAAGGGTTCTTTGATTTTGAAGAAGCCAAAGCCTATGCGCTGAAAGTC
>CALLKB010000048.1 GCA_938008575.1 uncultured Cytophagaceae bacterium
ATAATGCAGAGGGATTATATGTAAAGTTGTACTCAGACTCTCTCAGCTTGCAATGATAGTTGTGGGTAAATATAGGTTGGCTTGATTGCCAGCTAATTACTAAATTATCTATTGTTGCACCTCTTCCTCCAACTAGATACGAATTCCAAGCATTACTTAGTACAGTTGCATAACTACTGTCTGTTATTATAATCATGCCATGCGGATATATAATGTCTCCTATATACTGCTTTGGATTACTCCCACTCACATACAATCCTCCTTCTCCATCATCAGAAATACTTAAAATGTTAACTGTGGAGAATATACTTGGATCATTAAAGTAGTTTTCTGATACATATGATGCACTTACATATCTAATTTGTTGTACGTTGTTTATTGTAAAATCAATACCTACTCCTGGTTTTAGGTTGGTACCAGTTAGTTCTCTTGGTATTGATACAACAAAAGAACCTGTTATAAGGTTTCTTGTAACAATTCCTCTTGCTTTGCCATCTACTATTACCACATCAAGCATTTCAGTACGTGTGTACATTTTTACTTTACCATTTGCAATCTGGCGGTTTAGTGCACTGTATGCTCCTAATAATAACTGCTGTCCGGTTTGACCGCGAGCATAAAATGTTCTTGAAACCTGAGCTCCTCCAAATGAACGGTTCGCTAATGTACCGCCATACTCACGAGCAAATGGAACACCTTGTGCCACACATTGGTCGATGATATTTCCTGACACTTCTGCTAACGATGAACGTTTGCTTCACGTGCACGGTAATCACCGCCTTTGATTGTATCGTAAAATAAACGGTAAACGGAGTCACCGTCATTTTGGTAGTTTTTAGCTGCGTTGATACCTCCTTGTGCGGCAATTGAGTGCGCACGACGGGGAGAATCTTGGAAGCAAAATACTTTTACTTTATATCCTAACTCAGCTAACGAGGCTGCAGCGGAAGCTCCAGCCAAACCTGAACCTACAATCACAATTTCCAAAGAACGTTTGTTTGCAGGATTTACTAATGGTACGCTTGATTGGTACTTGGTCCATTTTTCAGCCAGCGAACCTTCTGGAATTTTAGCGTCTAATTTTGTCATAATCGTATCGGCTGAGGAATTATTGAATCAAATTAAAATAGAAGGCGATTGGCATTGCGGCAAAAGCAGCAGCAATGATAATCGAATAAATAGCACCAATAGCTTTGATGGTTGGTGTGTATTTTGGGTGGTTCCAACCAATTGTTTGGAAGGCACTTTGGAAACCATGTAATAAGTGGTAGCCTAAAGAAATACATCCTAATACATAAATTGCAACAACGATTGGGCTTTCAAATACCACTTGCATTTCGTTGTACAGGGTATGTGTTTCTGTCAAATTGTTCGTTAAACGAGAGAAATACCAGAAATGCTTTAGGTGAATAATTAAGAACAATAACAATAATGTTCCTAAAAGGCCCATGGAACGTGAATACCATTTGCTGTTGGCCGCTCCGTCTACAACGGCATAAGCGACAGGGCGTTTCTTTTTGTTGTCTAACCAAAGGCGAAGACCGTCGAAGATGTGCAACAATAAACCACCAAACAAAACGATTTCCATCGTACGGATGATTGGATTGTGTGCCATGAATTCAGCACCTTCATTAAATGCAACACCGCCATCATTCAAGAAGATGGTTGCATTCAAACCGCAGTGAATTAATAGGAAGCTAATCAAAAATAGGCCTGTAATTGCCATGAGAAGCTTTTTTCCAAGGGATGAATTAAGAGATTTTGCTAGCCAAGCCATAAATTAGGTTATTAGATTTAGGTAAAAACATTCAGAGCGATTGAACAATGTTAACTGTGCTACTGAATTTTAGCCTTCAAAACTACAATCCAATCGCTTGTCAATCAAATTAATCGCGTAAAAAAATGGTTTTTTTTACGATTTTAATTTTGCCTTAGTAACTTGCTAACTGACACAAATGTTTTATGCGGAAATATATTTTAATCATCTTCATGCTAGTTTTTTCGGTAAGTGCTGCTTGGGCTACGCACTTAAAGGGAGGTGAAATTACGGTAAGACGTATTTCGGATAAAACGTTGACTTATGAATTTACCTTAACGACCTATACCGAGAATAATCGGGCGAATCAGGATCAAGTCGAAGTGAACTTTTGTTTCGGAGATGGATCTGCCATTATCAAAGCCAAACGTTGCTGCGGAACGCCTGTAGATATTGGAAATGGTACACTCAAAAACTTATACAAAGTAGAATATACTTATCCCGCTCCAGCGCTATTTTATAAGGTTTCAGTCGCGATACCGAATCGGAATGATGGGGTTCGCAACATGACGCGTTCTGTCGAAGTGCCTTTTTATGTTGAAACAATATTCTCCATCAATTCCGGTTTAGGCCAAAACTCAACACCTTTGTTGTTAAACCCAGCGGTCGATTTGACGGCAGTTGTGGGTCAACCGTTTATTCATAATCCTAATGCAGTGGATGCGGAAGGGGATAGTTTGGCATATCGATTGTCTGTTTCGCGTACGGGTGATTCCGAAACATGCAATCCGGCTAGTCGGGGGATAACTGCACCTAATTTCAGACAACCGAATGAGGTTTCTGCTTTGCCATCCAGTTTTACGATTAATCCCTTAAACGGTGATTTAATTTGGGATGCTCCACAAGAATTGGGATTATACAATTGTGCCTTTATCATCGAGGAATGGCGAAATGGGGTAAAGATTTCCGAGACGGTGCGTGATATGCAGATTGAGGTGAAGGATGTGGATAATAAAGCGCCTAAACTAACTGTTCCGCCGGATGTTTGTGTGCAGGCTGGGGCTTTGATTAATGAAAGTATCACGGCGATTGATGTACCATCGAAAACGGGTCGTGTGGATCCTTTGACAATTTATAGTTTTGGTAATGTGTATGCGATGGATACGGTTTATGCGGTCAAACAACCTTATGCCACTTTTGCTTCGATTGCCAAACAGAATTCCCCTGCGAAGGCGACGTTTCGCTGGCAGACGGCATGCCAACATATTCGTAAGGAAACCTATGATGTTCTGTTTAAAGTAGAGGACAATCCGCCACTAACGGTTGGAAATGGATTGAAATTAGTGGATTCAAAACTTTGGAAGATTCAAATCATAGCGCCTGCTCCCAAAGGATTAAAAGCTGTGTTACAAGGGTCGAATGCTTTGTTGGCCTGGAATCCATTTACCTGTGCTTTGCCGGGCGCTAAGACAATTATTTACCGACGGACAGGTGCATGTAGTCCAGTTGTAAATGCTAGCTGTGCCACGGGCATGACAGCCACTGGTTTTGTGAAAATTGGGGAAGTGGGGATTGATGTGGCGACATTTACGGATAAGAATGGGGGAGAGGGATTATTGAAAAATACCAATTATTCTTATGTGCTGGTTGTTGAATTTCAAAATTCGAAAGGGCTTGTGAATTACAGTCCGATGTCAGAATCGGTTTGTGCATTTATCCCTTCCACGGCACCTTTGATGACGCAAGCAAGTGTGCTGAAAACGGATGTTGGTCAAGGCGAAATTCAGGTTCGTTGGACGAAGCCCTTGAAATTAGATACGTCTGTTTACAAGGCGCCTTATCAATATCGATTGAAGCGGACTGAGGGTCAAACCGGCTCACAATTTGCGGAAGTGGGGATTACCTCGGATACCCTATTTGTAGATAAAGCATTGAATACAACAGATAAGGCTTATCGCTACCAGGTGGATTTTTATTACACCTCGAATGGGACATTAAAATTGTTGGATAGCCCAACGCCGGCGAGTTCTGTGCGTTTGCAAGCGCAGACGGCGGTTAAATCTGTGAAATTATCATGGACGGCCATCGTGCCTTGGTCAAATGATTTTCAGGTGCATCGCGTTTACCGAGAAACGTATAAAGGGTCTGGCAAGTTTAATCAGATTTCTGATGTGTCGGTTGCTGGGCCGAGTACCTATCAATTTACCGATATTGGAACCGATTTTATTCCAGCAGATGGGAAAATAGATGTGTCGCTATCTGCGGATTCTACGTATTGTTATTATGTGCAAACGGTTGGTCGATATGGGGAAGGACTTCCGGCTATGCGAATTGAAAATGCCTCTCAAAAGGTATGTGTAAAACCTTTGGCGGTTTTGAATCCACCTTGTGCGCCTGTATTAGAGGTGACTGTGCCAGATTGTGGCATTCAAACGTCGAACTGTGAATCCATTGCCGTATCGAATGCATTGACTTGGAAGCCCGTTGTTTCCGGGACTTGCGATCCCAATATTGAAAAGTATCGCGTATATGGAGCTAAGTCGGCAGCTGGGCCATTCGTTAAATTAGCAGAAACTGAAACCCTTTCGTATGTCGATAAGAACTTATTATCACACATCGCTTGTTATTATGTCGTGGCAGTAAATTCAGGGGGAATAGAAAGTCCAAAGAGTAACGTTGTGTGTGCGGACAATTGCCCATCGTTTGATTTACCTAATTTATTTAGCCCCAATGGGGATGGAAAGAATGATGTATTTCAAGCCATGTATTGTCCCCGTTTTGTCAAGCAGCTCGACGCCAAAATCGTGGATCGATATGGGGTTTTAGTTTATGAGTATGCTGGAGCATTGAGTGGGTTTGGCTGGAATGGTCGTTCGATGAGTGGACAGGCGCTTGCAGCAGGAACCTATTTCTACACGGTTGATGTTGAATTTGATGTGGTCGATGCAATGAAGGCTAAGAAACAATTAAAAGGCTGGCTTGAGCTGGTTAAATAAGGATGTTGGTAATCATCGATGGAGACTGTTCTTTTTGCCGTTGGGCTTCAAATCTCTTGCGTCGATTATGTAAGCCCGGTTTGGAAATCGTGCCTTTGGAAGGCATTTCGGAAGAAGTTTTAATGCGTTGGTCAACGAATCCTCTTTGGTCTATTGATAGCATCAAAGTTGTTTCAGCAGAAAGGTTATATATCAAATCACAGGCTGTCGCGGAGGTCTTGCGCACTGCACGATGGTATGCGCAGCCATTACGTCTAATCTTTTTATTGCCAGATGCTTTGTTGGACCGAGGTTATGATTGGGTGGCTCGGAATCGTAACAATGGCAATGAATGTAATTTACCCGAATAGATTGACCCATCCCAAAATTGGAATTTGGTATAATTGAAGCAAAAGGGTATATGTAGGTAAAAGTAGATTGCTTAGGCTAATTAGTGCGCAGAATAGACGTAAATTTTTCTTGTCGCTTTCTAATGATGCAGCTAATTGGTAAAAAGCGAGAATGAGTAAGAACCCAAACCCAAGACTTCTTGTCACATCTTCCACGGCCGTGGAAGTTAACAAAATCAAGATAAGTAAGGTAAGATAGGCAAGGTTGACTAATAATTCTTTTGACTTTGTCAGTGTATAGATTGTTACAAAGATCAATATGAAATTTAATTTAAACGCAGAGAATATAGCAAAGGGAACTTTGAATTTGTGAATAAAGGCAAGTCCCAAGGTTACGCCTGCATCATTTCCAACGGGTGTTGAAAGTCCGAAATTTTTGAAAAGTGCTATTCTAATAGCGACATAAATGAAGACAGCGATACAATAATGCCAAAATGAGGCATTGTTCAATATTAATCTAACTAATTGAGTTTTCCAGGTTGTTGTCTCATCTTGTTTTGATGAAAAATAGGATGAAATGAAAATTAGACTCGCTGGAATTATGCTTCGTTCGTCGACGAAAAAAGTAGCTATGAGTATAGGAATTGCAAACCATTTGTTGTTCCAATAAAGCGCCGCTAGAAGTCCTGTGTAAGCGTATGAATCAAAAAAAAATGTATCGTAGTTGAAGGAGTTTCCTACATAAGAAAATAAGAGGGCAAGCGTTCCCCAAAATGCTATAATTTCATCTTTTATAAATTTGTTGATTGTTTTTAAAGATAAATAGATGAATAAAGGGAAAAGAATTAAAGCTTGAATGTAAAAAAGTTTTATGGCTTCCAAATGAAAAATTTTGCCAATTAGATACGGAGTAATACGTAAGTCTCGTTTGCTGAAGTGATCCCATTTTTCGGCATTTAGGTAAGGAGTGAATGGGGATTTGATTTTAAGATTTACAAAGTTTTGAACTAATTGGTCATTTATAGACCATTCTCCAGTGATTCGTTTTACTAGAATCTCAGGGAAATAGATAAATGAAAAGCAAATGAAAATAGCGAAAGTAATTTTGTAGATACCCCATTTTGACAGCCAAAGTTTCTGAATGTATTCGTTGAATTGAAGAAAGTAGAAATTTAAATTTGGGGTCATTATGTTACTTAAAGCGCTGTAAAGGTTTGGTTTGAACAAAATGAGCATCTAATAATGCTTCATTCCATTTGATAGCTGCATTTTCTACGCCAGCAAAATTAAAATGTGTTCCGTCGTGTCTATATGTGGGTGCTGTCAAAGATTGTAAATCTGCACCTGTTAGTACATTGGGGATTTCTTCTAAGATTCTTTTTTGGGCAGCGCGAACTTTGATTTCTTTGGGATCATTCGTGCCACGGTTGCATTTTGCCATCCAGAAAACCAAATCAGGTTTATTTAATAGATCGCGGGTTTTTTGAATATACAATTTTGTGCCTTCCACAATATCATTTTCGCTTAAATCGATATCATTTTCCCCATGCATAATGAATACTCCTCTAATACCTGTTTTGGGGAAATCATTTAGGATTCTGTTTTCAAAAAATTTATAAGGATACCGCTGTTTCCAATCAAAAATTGGACTTTCAAAAGGTAATCCCCAGGCAGAGTTACCCCAATGTAAGGAAGTCGTTCCTCCAATTCCCGTGTTGTACATCATGATTGGCACGTTCAAACGTTTCTTAAGTAATTCGGCCATTCGTCCCCAAAAAGCTACTTTACTACCATCGTCCCATTTTATAACTTCGCACCATTGTTTGTCAAAATCTTCCAAATTGTAAGGGTCTTGTCCTTCGGCAAGGGAATGCCCGACGACTGCAAAAACTTCACCCACTTTAAAGTTCCACAACATTAAAGTGTCCTCTGTCACTTGATTGTTGTTTTCGATGATAACTTGTGGATAATAGCCTCCACCTTTCAACGTAAAACTGCCACTGAACTTGTTTCCGCCATCGTTACTTAATGGAAGCCATCCGGTTTCTTGCCCGCCTAAATAATTTTTAAATTTTATTTTAGCTGAGGTAAATGGATTATTTGTGCTTCCTGTGATGAAAACCTCTCCCTCATTTGAGTTATTTCTTTGGACAAATTTTCTACAATTAGGTATATCAAAGGTGACTTTTGTCGAAAGGTCAACAGGTGTAGGGCTAACGCCATTTTGTTCGCATGAACTCAATAAAAACACGAGGCTTACGACTAGTAAAGTCAATCTATTCATTGGTTTCATTTTAATATGGGTTGGTCCAACGACCAACTAGTTGACACTTTGATTATATTTGTCATTCAAAATTTAGTCAAAAATATAAAAAAATAGATAAATGAAAGCATATGTTTTCCCAGGTCAAGGTTCTCAATTTCCAGGAATGGCGAAGGATCTTTATGAAAATTACGCTTCAGCTAAATCAATTGTAGATGAGGCGGATGCAATTTTGGGCTTTTCGCTCGCTCAAATTATGTTTGAGGGAACAGATGAGGAATTGAAACAAACTCGAGTAACCCAACCAGCTATTTATTTGCATTCGGTATTAGTCGCGAAATTGGGAAAAGATTTTGCTCCTGCTGTTGTGGCAGGTCATTCATTGGGAGAATTTTCGGCTTTGGTAGCGGCAGGAGGTTTAGCTTGGCAAGATGGTTTACAATTAGTGTATAAGCGTGCGTTGGCCATGCAGAAAGCATGTGAAATTCAGCCGAGTACAATGGCTGCAGTTTTAGGATTGCCGGATGCCACGATTGAAGAAATATGTGCGGCTTATGGACCATCCGTTGTGGCGGCAAATTATAATTGCCCAGGTCAGGTTGTTATCTCGGGTTCGGTAGAAGGTATTGAGGCGGTAGGGGTTCAATTGAAAGAGGCAGGAGCAAAGCGTGTGTTGACATTGCCTGTAGGTGGTGCATTTCATTCGCCATTTATGGAGCCTGCTCGTGTAGAATTAGCAGCGGCGATTGAGGCGACAGAGGTTTTGAAGCCTATTTGTCCTATTGTTCAAAATGTGAATGCCAAAGCTTCGCAAGATCCTGCGGAAATTAAGGCTAATTTAATTGCTCAGTTAACCGGCGCAGTTCGTTGGACGCAGTCGGTCGAAACTATGGTTGCCATGGGTGCGACAGAATTTATTGAATGCGGACCGGGAAAAGTATTGCAAGGATTGGTGAAGAAAATTCACGGAGAAGCTTTAGTAGCTTCGATGGAGCTTGTTTAATTCGTTGATAATGAGGAGTTAGATTTTGCGGCCAATAAATATTTCGTTTTTTTTAAAGCGATGTTTGATTTTTTGGGAGCTAGGCCTTACTTTTGCATCACAATTGGTATTGACCTATGGTGTAATGGTAACACACCAGTTTTTGGTTCTGGTTTTCTAGGTTCGAATCCTGGTAGGTCAACAGAATAAAAATTAAGAAGCCTTCGATCATTTTTCGAAGGCTTTTTTTATGCTTATTGAATCCATAGCAGCGAATAAATTTCATAGAGGACTGCTACCAATGTGGTTAATCCGATTATTTTCAAAATTAAAATGAGCAGTGCAATCCTTTTAGGAATTGGATTTTTGTTTTCGTTCATAATTGGCTAAATAAGGAGCCCAATTATATTGAAGAAAATAATTTCCTGCGAAGTTTATTGGGTTAATTGCATCGTTCACATATTTACATTTTTTCTCGTGTAAATTGTGACTGCTTCCTGGCTAATAACGTAATTGACAAAACGTTTATCATTTTCAGATTGATGTCTACTGATTGCTTCATGACACCCATAATTACGTTCGAAAAATAGATTGATGGAGGAAATGAATTTGGATCTTGATTGTCTTTGACTTTCTATCGTTTTCCCCTCACATTGCAGGATTTCATTCAGCTTTTCCGTTGTACAGGTATAATTGGATTGATTAGATAAATACGTTAAGAATATTTCCCCTTGTTCAGGTAATTGCTTCCAGGATTTAAGCTCACGTTTTCTCCTATGATTAATCATCAGGTAAATTCCTATGATTAAAAAGGCAATAATGATCATTGTGCCATAAAATAAAACGAAATTCCAATCAATTTCGTTGTACCAAATTTTAGGTGTATAAAAATTTCCTATGATTCTGCTGTTCTTTTTTAATTGATCAAGCGACATAGAATCTAATTTAAATTCGAAGTTGTTCTGATTGTATGTTCGTTGAAAGGAATAGATGTATTGGTCCTTAATGTATAATTGGATTGCCAAATTGAAGAATGAATTATTTTTACCCTGATAACGATAAATTATATTCTCCTTAGGATCAATAAATTCCCCTAAGGTAATTTCAGATGTAAAGAAATAGGGAGGTATCCATTGGCTTGAGAACTTATTGAAATTATGCATTTTGGGATCTGTAAAATCTACATAACCTAATTCAGTCCAATTGTTTCCTTTGAAGTTAAAGGCATAAAAAGGATATTTAAGATTGTTATTTTCTAAATAAAGGAGCGGAAATTCTAAACAATAAATTTGATCTTCTGAAGACGAATATCCACCAAATTGAGATGAAATACCCTTGGGGCCTTTTTCATTAATACTTCCATAAATGTCCCATTCGTTTAAAGGCTTGTGAAAATAAGTGGAGATATTGTGAATTCTCCAGAACCCATGGCCTCCCAAACTTATTAATGTATCTCGTCGAATAAATTGTATTGCACCAAAGTTGTATCCCCGATAATACGTTTTGTCAATTCTTGATAAAAGGCAGTTTTTTGTGTCAAATTCATAGGTTTGTCCCGTTCCTTGTATGGTTATAAGGAATTTATTTGCAGAAAATTGAAAGAATTTAGCGACGAAATCCGGAGGTAAGTCTTCTTTTTTGACATTATTAAACGTGATGGTTCGTGATTCCTGCTGGCCAACCGAAGGGAACTCAAAACATTGATTCGATTTTAAGTCTAATTTGAATAGTTTATTTTGTTTAGTGTCTACTAAATTGATTTGTTGATATCCATCCAGTGTCTGACCTTGACTGAAATTTAGTAGTAAACTAAAAAATACAAATTGTATGATGGACCGTTTAGTCATGGGGTTTAGAACAACTTAGAACACAAATTTATCAATTGACCGATGCTTGTAGGAAAATCGTAACCGAAAAATAAGTTAATTAAGTGAATCACCTAATTTTATTTGTGGTTTCGCAGGAATTCAATTGCCTCTTTAACTTGATTCTTCGATATGGCAGATTTGCGATTAATATCCCAATGCCAGATAGTTAAAGGAAGCAAGATGTTTTTGGGGATTTTATTTACATTCTCCGCGTTACGTAATGTACTAATTACAATCACTCCATTCGCCCCTCGCACCCCATACAGGGCAGTTTGTGATGGATCTTTTAGTACTTGGACACTTGCAATATCATTGGGATTGATTGAATTAATATTGCCTTGCAGTGCAACTCCGTCTACCACATATAATGGGCTATTGGCATTAATGGAGCCAATTCCTCGTATGCGTACCATGGCACCACCGCCAGGGGAATTATCATTACCAACAGTTACACCGGAAGCCTGACCTTGTAATTTTTGAGCGACGGAAGAAACGTTCGTTTGATTTAGTTTTTGGGCATCAATTGTTTGACTCAAAGCGTTCCGATCCTCATTGCGAGCTTCAAATGGATAAATTTGTAAGCCAATACCTCTTTGGCCTGCAGCATTTTTCCCTTTGATGATTTTTACCTCAGCGATTTGTCGTAAATCAATGGCACTTGTATCCCGAAATTCAAGCGGATTTTTTTCGTCCGCGGCCTCAAACCAATATACCCATAAGGTATCTCGCTTAATTTCAATTCGTTGATTCTGATTAGAAAAATAGCGTAAAAATAGGACGGAAGGGTCTTGTGTCTGGGCCCAACTGTGAAAAGAAATCATGAGTAAAAGACCTAATTTTTTCATACGTTGAATTCGCCTAGTTTCTCATAAGAGAGAATCATCGAACGAACATTATGGTAATTGATTTTCCAATTATGCGCCATGTGTCGCCAAATGGGTTCGCCCTCGCGGGTCATTAGCGGCCACCATTCGCCCGTATTGCGGTTGATCATCTTATCGAAGACAAAGCGATGCACCTGTTTATGGGCCTCCAGGAAGCGTTCATCTTTTGTTAATTTATAGGCATCTAGCATCCCAATCAATATTTCAGCTTGTTGCCAAAATTCTTTCTCAAGATCCGTCGCTTTGCCCGTATGTGATCCTTCCACAAATACGCCCCCGTGTTCCCAGTCGATGCCATGATCCAGCGCATGATAAAACGCTTTTTCTAAATTAGGGCGGTATTTTTCGAGGTCAAATCCGCCGATTTTGATGGCATGCATCAGGAGCCAACCGAATTCTGCGTTGTGTCCGTAGGAAGTATTGTCGGTCGACGAGGCTTTTTGGCCCCCATCTGCAAAGCGGTCCCATCCCCAGACCACGTCGAATTTGATTTGAGGGGCGACCGACCAATCTGCCCAAAACTGTGGGATACCCGTTCCTGTGACGGGGTGCATGATTTTATGGATGAGAATTTCGATGACTTCTTCCAACTTCCGACGGTGTAATTCCTTTCCACTTGCTTCATAAAGCGTCGTGAAGGCTTCCATCAAATGCATGTGGACGTCGAGTGTCTTGCGATCTCCGCCGGGAGAACCGGGTCCCATCAATGACCAATCTTCGGCGAAAAATTCCCAATATCCTCCGTGAAATGTATCAACGGCATGTTTTTGCAAGAGGTCGAAAACCTTTTCCGCATATGCAAGGCCGATGGGATCGCCCGAGGCGAGGGTATATTCGCTTAAACTGTAAATGGCAAAGGAATGTCCGTAGCCGATTTTTTGTTTGTTCAAGGGATTACCTGCACGGTCAACCATCCAATAAAATCCGCCATGTTCAACATCCCACATGTGGTCTAATAAGAATTTGACACCGTTTTTAGCCATTTCAAGCATGATGGGCCCTCCAAATCCGTGGCGATATGCCTGCGAATAAGTAAAGATGGAACGGGTTTGCGCGATGAGTGATTTCTCGTCATCTCCGGCATCGTTCCCGAATTCATCGAAATGCGTGATGAATCCTCCATGCTTTGGGTCTATCGTCCGTTTAATCCAAAAAGGTAATAGCTCGTTTTCGGTATAGTCTTTAATTTCTTGTTGCATGGTTTGTGTGGATTATTTCTTGTGGATTTGCACTGCCGGTTTCACCTATTTTGTGAATGGAAACATGGACAGCTAAACTGGCGAATTGGCAGGATTCTGGAATGCTAGCACCTGCTGCTCGGGCAGCACTGAATGCCGCGACGACCATGTCTCCGGCTCCTACCGTATCGATGGGGCCATGTTTGGGAATAGCTTTCTCCCAATGAAATTCTGTGGGAGATGCATAGATCATGCCTTGCTCACCTAATGTTACAAGTACGGGTTTTTGCCTTGTTGAAACCCATTGTTTGATTGCCTCTTCCCAATCGTTCGTCTTGCCAATAATCTTCGTTAATTCGGTTTCATTAACTTTTAAGAGTGTTTGTGTCGCATATTTTCCGAGACTTCGCAAGTCGGCAATGGAAGCATCTCCCACGAATTTTTGGAGGTATTCCAACGTCGCCTGATTCAGCAATGGAATTTGAAATTGCTCATTGATGACAATCCAGTCGTATTTACTAGCATGGATGGTCATTTCGTGTATGACATCAATCGAAAATTCCTGAAACCGATCATTGCGTGTGCCAAAATCTAGTCGGCCTTGTTCGATGCCCCCTTCCATAGGTTTGCTATAGGTAGGTGTCTCGATTCCGTTTTTTACACGGATTTGCTCGGTATTAATCTGGAGTTGATGTGCTAAATGTTCCATTTCTCTTCCAAAAACATCGTTCCCCCGTATGCCAAAGGCGTCCACTTGAACGCCCAAACAAGCCAGATTTTTGGCTACATTTCCTGCGCCGCCTAGATAAGTTTTGGTTTGCGAGGCATGTTGGACTGTTTTCCCCGTTTCTACAGATGTTTCATCGGATTGAGCGGCCAATTCAAAATAGAAATCCAACGCAAAGTCGCCAATGACCGCAATGCGGAGTGAGCTGATTTTAGCCAATAGGGCTTCTAATCGCTGGGAATTCATATTGATAGGTTTAATTGCTGAAATGTACAAAAAAAATGAGTTTAGGCAAATAGGATCTTTCCGCTCTGTTAGCTTTTGTCTCAGCTTTGGCAATCCTTTGAGGTTTGCCAAAGCTACGCCGTTCAGATGAAAATTGGACTTGAGAAACTGATAATTTCTCCTTAATTTTATTCTTCTATTTACCCTAAATTTATTCCGTTTTGGCATTAATTAAATCTATTTCAGGCATTCGTGGTACCATCGGTGGGAAACCAGGCGATGGACTTAGTCCTATTGATGTGGTGACTTTCGCTGCAGCCTATGGTGCTTGGTTGAAAAGCACGAATCCAACTTCCAATCAAATCGTTATCGGTCGAGATGCACGAATTTCAGGATCGATGGTTTCATCTTTGGTTTCAAATACCTTAATCGGGCTAGGATGGAATGTGTTGGATATTGGTCTTTCTACTACCCCAACCGTAGAATTAGCGGTGCCCTGGACGAAATCTGCCGGTGGAATTATTATCACGGCAAGCCATAATCCAGCACAATGGAATGCGTTGAAACTGTTGAATTCGGAGGGGGAGTTTATCTCCGACGAAGATGGAAAGGCATTACTTCGTTTGGCAGAAAATCTAGATTTTAATTTTGTCGAGGTAACGGAATTAGGAAAGGTTACGGAGGATTCGAGTTTTCTCCACCAACACATCGATCACGTGTTGGGTTTACGTTGGGTAGACCAAAAGGCAATTCAAGCGAAAAATTTCAAAGTACTCGTTGATGCGGTTAATTCCACGGGAGGAATCGTTGTTCCACAATTGCTAAACGCTTTAGGTGTTCAGCATGTAGATGTGATTTTTGGTGAGCCTAATGGACATTTTGGTCACAATCCAGAACCATTGCCGGAAAATTTAACGGCGATGATCGCTGAAATGAAGACGGGAAAATATGATCTGGGCATTGTAGTGGATCCGGATGTGGACCGCTTATGCTTTATTTCGGAAGATGGTACGCCGTTTGGTGAAGAATATACCTTGGTAGCCATTGCGGATTATATTTTAGCCAAAGAAAAGGGTAATACCGTTTCTAATTTATCTTCTACGCGTGCGCTAGCCGATGTGACGAATCTACATGGCGGAACGTATTTTGCTGCCGCTGTAGGTGAAGTGAATGTGGTAACCAAAATGAAAGCTGAAAGAGCGATCATTGGTGGCGAAGGAAACGGAGGCGTTATTTTCCCTGAATCGCATTATGGTCGGGATGCCTTAGTGGGTATCGGATTGTTTTTGACGCATTTGGCCTATAAAAATAAATCAGTAAGTGCCCTTCGTGCTGAATATCCGGCATACATTATGTCGAAAAATAAGATAGAATTATCTGCAGATTTAAATGTGGATTTAATTTTAGCGACGGTGGCGGAACAATTTAAAGATGAACGTGTCAATACCATTGACGGTGTGAAAATTGATTTCGCAGATCGTTGGGTACATTTGCGTAAATCCAATACGGAACCTATTATTCGAATTTACTCTGAAGCACCTACGGAAGCGGAGGCGAATGGATTAGCCCAACAAATCATGCAAGTAATCGAAACGATTGCAGGCAAATAAGTATAACATGACATCAACAACGAAAACACCTATTTACCTCGATAACGCGGCGACCACTCCGGTGGATCCGGCGGTTTGGCAGGAAATGCAACCCTTATTTGAGCATTTTACGGCGAATCCTTCGTCGATACATTCGCATGGCCGACAAGCCAAAGTGATTGTGGAGAAAGCGCGGAAGGCTGTTGCTACTTTATTGAACGCTTCACCTGCAGAAATCTTCTTTACATCAGGAGGAACTGAGGCAGATAATACGGTGATTCAGTCGGCGGTTTTATACGGCGGCGTGAAAAACATCATCACATCACCTTTGGAACATCATGCGGTTTTGCATACAGCGGAGGCATGGGAGAAATTGGGGATGGCGAAGGTTCATTTGGTTCAAATCAATTCCGAAGGTGATATTGATTTGGCGCATTTGGAAACTTTATTAGCTGAAAATCCGAATGCCCTTGTGTCCTTGATGCATGGGAATAATGAAATTGGAAATCTATTGGATTTGCAGGCGGTGGGGGCTTTGTGCCAACAGTACAACGCCATTTTTCATTCAGATACAGTGCAAACCATGGGTCATTTTACGCATGATGTTCAGGCTTTACCAGTGGATTTCTTGGTAGGAGCTGCTCATAAATTCCATGGTCCTAAAGGGATTGGGTTTTTATATGCGCGTGCTGGGGCGAAATTTCATCCTTTGATGCATGGCGGAGCGCAAGAGCGGAACCAGCGGGGAGGAACGGAAAATGTATATGGGATGGTTGGTTTGGCCAAAGCGTTAAGCATGGCTTATGAGCACATGGATGAACATATGGCGCATATCAAATCCGTGAAGTCCTATTTTATCGAAGGTTTAGAAAAACGCTTTCCGGGCATTCAGTTTAACGGTCGGTCGGGTGAAGTGGACAACAGCCTCTACACAGTTTTAAACGTTCGCTTCCCGAGTGTTGCGGATGGTGATATGCTCTTGTTTCAATTGGATATTGAGAAAATTTCCGCTTCAGGTGGAAGTGCATGTTCAAGTGGTACTTCGGTTGGGTCCCATGTGCTTTCGGCCCTGAATCCGACGGCGACGGGTGCAGCAATTCGTTTTTCTTTTTCGAAGAATAATACGAAGGAGGAGATTGATCGGGTGCTAGAGGTGCTGGAACGTTTAGTGAAATAGTGTTTGAATATTCCCCAGACTGAAGTCTGGGGTTTCTAAAATCGTTCATTAACCCCAGACTTTAGTCTGGGGAGTAGTCTAGTAAGCTCTCGCAAACAACACCCGCTTGTTCGAAGGATTGCCAGTTAGAATACATTTGCCGGCCTCTTCTTTTGCATCCAAAGGAATGCAACGAATCGTGGCTTTGGTTAATTCTTTGATTTTCTCTTCTGTTTCAGAGCTACCATCCCAGTGCGCTGAGATGAAACCACCTTCTTCCAATTTGGCATTGAATTCGTCCCAAGTATTCACCACATGGGTTTTCTCTGTGCGGAATGCTAACGCTTTGGCATAAATTTTGGATTGAATATCTTCCAAGGTATCCACGACTACTTGCTCAATTCCTTCGAATGCCATGCTCGTTTTTTCACGAGTATCACGGCGCGCTAATTCGATCGTGCCATTTTCCATGTCCCGATTTCCAATCGCCAAACGTACGGGAACTCCCTTCAATTCGTATTCCGCAAATTTAAAGCCAGGGCTTTGGTTTTCTGAAGTATCAAACTTCACTGAAACCCCACGTTTGCGCAATGCTTTCACCAAAGGATTTACTTTTTCGATGATAGCATTCAATTGCTCTTCGCCTTTGTAAATAGGCACAATAACCACTTGAATTGGGGCTAATTTAGGAGGTAATACCAACCCTTGGTCATCCGAATGAGCCATAATTAAGGCTCCCATCAAACGCGTTGAAACGCCCCAAGAAGTTCCCCAAACATAATCCAATTGATTTTCCTTGCTCAAGAATTTGACATCAAATGCTTTGGCAAAGTTTTGACCTAAAAAGTGGGAAGTTCCCGCTTGTAAAGCCTTTCCATCTTGCATCAAAGCTTCGATACAATAGGTTTCATCTGCACCTGCAAAACGCTCATTGGCTGTTTTAATACCTTTCACAACTGGCATGGCCATGAAGTTCTCAGCGAAATCCGCATATACTTCTAGCATTTGTTCGGTCTCCTCGATTGCCTCCTTTTTCGTTGCGTGCGCCGTATGGCCCTCTTGCCACAGGAATTCTGCTGTACGTAGGAATAAACGAGTACGCATTTCCCAACGAACCACATTCGCCCATTGATTGATTAATAAAGGTAAGTCGCGGTAGGACT
>CALLKB010000049.1 GCA_938008575.1 uncultured Cytophagaceae bacterium
GTCGCCGATTGAATATATTGCCCCTGGCAACAAAAATGAAAGGCAAGAAAACTAAATAGATAAATTAGTCGCATGCAATTAGATCAAAAAACGAATTCCTACAGAACCCGTACTGGGTTTAAAATTCAATGTTGACTCCCCTGCAGTCTTAGGCAAAAAGGTCTGCTGGTACTGATAGCTTACAAAACCTGCTAGTTTGTCGGAGAAACGCTTCTCCACTTCCGTACCGAAACCCATCATGATTTTCACCCCAGAAAACTGAGGATCCCCAGTTAAATCAATGTAGCGATTCATCAAATATTGATTGCCGTGAACAATCTTATTGATGCTCCCAATTCCTTGTAAATTAATGGCTAGTTTAAATGGCAAAGGAATGCGCACACCCAATTTGCCTTGAATTCCTAAAAAATCCGTTTGATACGAAAACGCATTTTGTTGAATATCCCCCACAGCATTCATTTGAACAAAGGAGATTCCTAGATCATAATTTACCCAACTTAGCACCTGAGCAAATCGACGATGCTGCGCCAAATAAATGTCCATGGGACTTTGATTGATTAAGTATTTGGTTGAGTCCACCAAATGAGCCTTGTGATAAGAAACCTGAAATGACAAGCCCGAACCTGACTTCAATCCGCCAATCGATTGACCTTCATTGTTCGTGTAATCAAAATCTGTAATGGCAATTCCTTGACTCAATTTAACTTGTTGGGAATATCCCCAAAAGCTCATTAAGCAAAATGTAATCAAGCCGGTTAATAATGTTTTAAGCTGCATAATAGTACGAAACCGGTTTAATATGGGGTTTCCAACAGCAAAACAAGAAAAATCAGTTCAACAAGTGCCTCAAAATAATTTATATGTGGTTTAATTAATTATTATTTAAACAGCTTGCATGTCAGCTAGGGGTTTAAAAATATTTATTTCATACTATATTTACTCATGGTTCTGGTGGATATCACTGGGGCCAACAACTGTTCTGAAAATATATGATTTATACTGCCATCCTTGTGACGCTTGTCATTTGCTTAATGCTGATTTTATATCACTGGAAAGAAAACAAGCCGATCATTCTATTCATCTACTTTTTTTTAACCATTGGTCAGCGATCGCTGATTTATTTACTATTAGAAAGTGGCTCAGACCCGACATTATTAGGATATTTATTTATTCACAATATCCCATTTTCCCTATTAATGGGGCCCGCCTTATATTATTATACGCTAAGCGTTATTCATGGTAAATTCCATTTGAACAAGTGGATATGGATTGCTATCATACCCTCCATCATTGCATTCATTTCGCTGGAACCCTATTTTGAAATACCCATTTCAGATAAGATTCAATTTTTCGCAAAATCAAATACTTATGAAATAGATAGTGATTTTTTTAAACATGCGAGCAGATGGATTCCGATTCGAGTGTTCCAAAATGCCATGCTGTTCATTAATAGTACATATTACTACTATTGCATTTATTTACTGATCAAAGCTCGAAAGCAAGCAAACAAAGTCATTAAGAAACGAATTAATAACATTCTTGGCATATTAGGAGTGATTACAATATTGACATATTTGCCAGCAGTTTTGATTTATTTTTTCATTTATTCGAATTCCAACTTTTTCATGAATGGAATCATTACAATGAATTATTTTCCTCCGCTACGCTTTTTGTCGCTATTCACAACACTAACACCATTCCTGATATTACTTTTCCCCAACTGGCTATATGCCAATCAAATTAATGCGAACCAACAAAGCAAATGGGATTTGTTTTTGATGAAATGGCTGGACAAACCGCTAATTGAGACAGAAAAAACGGAAAGTAATACAACCGACGATGATGATTTGGAACGAATCATGGAATACCTAAAAACAGACAAACAATATCTGAACCCAAATCTTTCCATCCATGAAATTTCGAAGTCACTGGATATTCCTCAAGCACGCGTAACCTATTGCTTCAACAAAGTCATTAAAGTTCCGTTTCCTCGACTCAGAAATCAATTGCGTATTGAACATGCGATTGAATTACTTACCCAAAATGCTCATTTGTCGCTTTCGATTGAAGGAATTGCGATGCAAGCTGGATTTAAAAACAAATCTACTTTCTACATAGCCTTCAAAGACGTGAAAGGCATGACACCCATGGATTGGATAAATAAAAGGGAAATATAAACGCTGACTGGGACGCAGAACCCGGCAGCGTTACCGCCCAAAGCTACATTAAGCCAGTGGCAATTCGTCCCAGGAAACTGATAATTTTAGCTTACAAAGTAGCGCTTAAAAGACTGAATAGGTAATTCGATCAAACGATACGATAAATAAGCTGATAAACTGAGTACACCCAAGGGTACGATATTAAACGGCAATTCAGGAATTGAAATCCCAATTCGACCAACTAGTTGAAAAAACAAATCCGGCACCACCATGTGATATAAATACAGGCCATATGACATTTGGCCTATAATACGCAAGGGTTGAACCGATAAAACTCGTGCCCACAATCCGGGTTTCATCGCATAAAACAATAAGGCAAGCGACACCAACGACGTAAAAGTTCTAAAAAACAATTGCTTCACTAAGTCGGCATCCGTATGCTTTAAACACAACATCAAAAAACAAAATCCCACCGGGATAATCAAACGCTTTATCCATAAGCCCATCTTAGCTGAATGCCCAGCACGCAGGTAATGGGCCAACAAAGCTCCCCAGGCAAAGGTATCTACGCATGAAAACATACTGACACCTAAACCTCCATAAACATGCACAGAAAAGTACCGATACACAACCCCAAAAACGACCGCAAACCATAAAAAATAAGCACGAAAACGCGTCGCCAACAGCAACATGCAAAACGGCCAAAGCAAATAAAATTGCTCCTCCACAGCTAATGACCAATAGGGCGACAAGGCATCCGACCAATTGCCATGCAATTCAATCCAATAATTCACTAAATAGGCCCAATAATAAGCGGGGTGCTCATAAAAATCCGTTTGCAACACAATCGAAAAACGCTTCAAAACGAACAGCAATCCTAAAAGCAGAAAATAAATGGGGAAAATCCGGAGTGCCCGGCGAACCACAAAATTCTTAAACGACCGAGCAAACGTTCCTAAAGTCTGCTGCTCCATCAAGATATTCGAAATCAAATAGCCACTCAACACAAAAAATAGCGTCACCCCGATCGGACCATTGGGCATCACATTAATCCCTTGACCTTCTGGAAACCAATGATAAACCAAAACCAATAAAATCGCTAAGGCACGAACTCCGTCCAGCGCAGGGATGTACTTCATAGCAACAAAACTAAGTAAAACCTCTTATCCTTCCTATAACCGCTTCATCCCCGCAAAATATCTTTCGTCGAAAAGTTCCCAGATTATCAACGGAAGCATGTATTTTTGATTCGAATTTTTCTGATACCATGACAAAAATTATCGAGACCAAACATATTTCCAAACGCTACGTGATGGGAGAAGAGATTATTGATGCACTCAAAGACGTCACAATCTCGGTAAATAAAGGAGAATATGTTGCTTTCATGGGTCCCTCCGGATCAGGAAAATCAACCCTCATGAATATCGTCGGCTGCTTGGATACGCCCAGCACCGGTACCTATATCCTAAACGGCCAAGACGTTTCGACCATGTCGGAAAATGAATTAGCCTCGGTACGAAACAAAGAAATTGGTTTCGTTTTCCAAACGTTCAACCTCCTTCCGAGACAATCTGCCCTAGAAAACGTTGCACTTCCCTTAATCTATGCGGGTTATTCCAAATCAGAACGCACGAGAATCGCCATGGAAGCGCTTAAGGGTGTTGGGCTTGACAACCGAGCACTTCACAAACCTAACGAGCTCTCTGGTGGCCAAAGACAGCGTGTCGCTGTCGCGCGCGCTTTGGTGAACGATCCATCGATTTTATTGGCCGATGAGCCTACGGGTAACTTGGATACCAAAACGTCTTACGAGATCATGGATCTCTTCGATCAATTACATAAAAAAGGCAATACCATCGTCATGGTTACCCACGAAGACGATATTGCCCAATATGCCCACCGCATCATACGTTTACGCGATGGTGTCGTGGAATCTGACACCATCAATCAGAACGTACGCAAGGTCGAA
The DNA here is from genome assembly GCA_938008575.1 of uncultured Cytophagaceae bacterium. Taxonomy (GTDB): domain Bacteria; phylum Bacteroidota; class Bacteroidia; order Cytophagales; family Spirosomataceae; genus Aquirufa; species Aquirufa echingensis. Next base: position 4,129 of record CALLKB010000049.1, read on the forward strand.
AAAATCTAAACCTTTACCCGGTCTGTTCCATAAGGTGCACGCTGCGTACGACGCAACAAACTATTTGCTTCCGTATTATTCACGAAATGCTCTTTCGAAGGATCCCATTGTAATTTTCCGGGCACCTTCATCGCAATATGCGTAATCAAGCAAACGGTACACGCCCGATGTCCCATCTCGATTGGCGAAATAGGCTCCTTGCGAGATTCAATACAATCCAACCAGTTGCCATGTTGGTCATCTGAATGATATAAATGCAATTCGTTTGGCCCTATCACCGATTCCAAAATCTTCGGATCCGACGCATCTAATGCTTTGGCCTTCACTTTAGCCGTAGGATCACTTGCCGTAGCCGAATAATCCCCACGCGAAACAAAAATCCAGCCCTCGGATCCTTCGTAACGAATTCCATTTTGGTAGCCGCCTGAAGTGTACATAGTAATGCCATTCGCATACTCAGCTTTGGCCATGAAATCCCCATGCACATTCCACAAACCTGATTTAGGAAACTCTGCCACAGCCTCCACCGAAATAGGTCCCGTGTATTCTGTATCCATTCCCCATGCCGCAGAATCGTAATGGTGCTGCCCCCAACCGGTGATCATACCCGCACCGAATTGCTCCATGCGCAACCAACCCGGTCGGTCATAACCTGTTTGCGGATGGACCGCGATTTCCGTATAAGGCATATTGGGTGTAGAACCCAACCACATATCATAATTAAATCCTTTCGGTATAGGCATCGCAGGAGCAGAAGGCCCCGAAGGATCTCCTGGTAAACCTACTTTCACCGTATGTAATTTCCCAATCCGTCCGTTACGAACCAATTCCGCTGCGATGCGAAATTGCGATGTGGACCGCTGCTGCGTACCCACCTGCAAGATTCGGCCTGTTTTTTTAATCACCTCGGCCAATTGTCGGCCTTCATGAATCGTCAAGGAAGTAGGCTTCTGTAAATAAATATCCTTCCCTGCCAATGCCGCTTCCATCGCTGGCTGTGCATGCCAGAAGTCGGGCGTACTTATCATCACCGCATCGATGTCCTTATTCAATAACATCTCCCGGTAATCGTCATACATCTTCACATCGATGTAATTCGACTGACCTGTCTTCTTC
>CALLKB010000050.1 GCA_938008575.1 uncultured Cytophagaceae bacterium
CGAGTTTGAATGAGAAGGGCGAGCAGATTACAGTTTCGGGAAAAGGACGTCATGACCCATGTGTTGTGCCGCGTGCTGTTCCGATTGTAGAAGCTATGGCAGCCATTGTGCTTTTGGATTTTTATTTGCGTAATCGCGTGATTCAAATGCCTGCCTAATGGTCTTGAATGAGGATGCATATTACATGGGATTAGCGCTCCGACAAGCCGAGCAGGCACTGGAGGAAGATGAAATTCCGGTAGGTGCGGTGGTTGTTTGCCAGGGCAAAATAGTTGCCAAAGCGTTCAATCAAACGGAGATACTGACCGATGTGACTGCACATGCAGAAATGTTGGCGATTACTTCCGCTGCACAGACGATTGGTGGTAAATACTTGAAAGATTGCACCTTGTATGTGACATTAGAGCCTTGTTTGATGTGTGCGGGGGCGTTATATTGGTCCCAATTGGGCCGATTGGTTTTTGGAGCCTCAGAAGAAAAGCGAGGTTTTCGTGCATTAGGTACGAATGTATTGCACCCTAAAACAGATATTTTAGGGGGTATTTTAGCTGAGGAATCGGAGGCTTTGTTAAAAGAATTTTTTTCACGTAAACGGTAATAAAATAGTTTAATGATTCGCCGCGATTAATATCTAACTTTTTTAAAATTTAGATTGGGGGAAAAAAGTACGACGACCTTTGATTTCCAAACCGATAACAAATGTTCTTCATTCCAAAACTCAAATCCATTTGCAGGGTCAAAAATTTTATAGAATTTTTCATTTTTCGATTCACAACAAACAATATAATGATTTAGAGATTGTTTGTTAACCACGAGTAATATACATGGAAAATTAACTTCTTTTTTGAAGTCTCTTAGCTCTTCAATCAGGAAAGCTTCTGCTTCCAATCCCCCTTGATTCGCGGCTTGTTTTATGCCTTGTATACTTGTCCCGTGTTGGCTTGTACCACACCTCTTCAAAAGTGCTTCATAGCTGCAATCACCTTGATGAAAGCGGATAATTGACAAAAGACATGCGACACCGCAATCGTAGTTTCCTTTTTGCTTTACGAAGGCTTTATATTGGTCAATTTGGGGATTCATCTAATCTAAACTTAATTAGCTTGGTGGCAAATCGTATATAAATCGTATCTAATAGAATCAAATACTGTTTTTGAAAGTGGGGAGTTGTCAAAATGAGCAATTGACTGGAATTTTCCCAATTCTTTTGTTTGGCCTAAATCTATTTGTTGCCATTCTGTTTTAAAATCAATCGACTTCAATTGGTAGAATTGCTTGTTTTTACTAAATAGTAAATGGCAGTGCTCGCTATTGATTTGATATTTATCAAGCGCTTTAAAATTATTTATCAAACTAACAGTGGTGTTTTTTTTACTTTTTGTGAGATGAATATCTATGCTTTCAAAGGCTAAATCTCGTTTGTTGATTTTAAGCGTTCCAAAATAGTAAAACCTTTTGGCATCTTCAGTCTCCAGTTCTTCTATGTTTTTTAAATTAAGGATTTGTTCTTGTGATTGGAATACGGGATTATTTGGAAAGAAAATTAGTTCGACAAATTCATCATTCTCCACGATGGCTTTGAATTGATATCCTCTTGATTTGATAACTGATTTAACTTCTTTCAATTCAAGTTTATTTAGGAAATTCATAGGGTTTAGCGTAAGATTTTCTTTTTTCGATTCCCGCTTATTCTGGGTATACTTATTTTGCTTAGCTAGCATGATATAATTAAGATTTTGGTAATCGTTAAAGTTTACCAAAATTCGTCCTCGCAGTTCAAACTGGGATTTCTCATTTCTGGTTAAAACGGAGAAGCCTGTAAATTCTTGAGAGAAATCATGTGATGTTATCCGACGGAAATTGGTATAACAATCTTTCACTAATTTCGAATAACCTATTCTTTTTCCTTTTACAATAACCTCAGGTAAACTGTCAGATCGAATAGAATTGGCTTGAGTGGTTTTTACTTGACATAGGCACAAGATAATAATGCCGAATATAATATATGGGTTCTTTTTCATTGCGAGGTAAATAATGCCCCTTCTCATTTATAAATAGAAGAAGGGGCGGTGGAACGTAATTAGCATTTATTCAAACCACCAATGCCATTTATCGCCTTTGCGACTGGCAGTATGGTCTAAGATTTCCCATCCAAAAATCTTCACAGTAAAGTCCCATCCACCGAATAGGTGAACACATTCTTTTTCATTCAACTTTTTCATATTTATTAGTAGTTAGTATTGGCTTACAAAATTGTAAGTTATTCCAAATGTAAAAGGATACGATGAACTTATAGTTCAGTTCTTTATTTTGCAAATATGATCAACAACTTGATTTCCTAAACCCCATTTCAATCTTGCCTTCGTATAAGTATACATAACTTCTAATTTTAGAATCATAAGCTATAGGGAAATGCAAGTCTTTAACTAATTCTTCTCTTAATTTGTACCAAGCTCTTTCAGTTATATGAAGTTTCTTGGCTAGTTCTTTTGGTGGCCCAGTAGCTTTTAATGAAATTAAATGATCTAAGTAATTTAAACGTTGCTGTATTTTCCAGAGCATTTTGAGCGTAGTTTTAGTGGTTATTTTTTTAAAATAAGGTTCGAAATATTTGAAACATCACACGTATATTTCAGTAAGTATAGCTAACTTCGAGTTCGAATTTAAACCCTATTTTTATAAGTTAACTGATAAAATGAGGTTCGGAATTCCGAACTAAAATCAACCATTTGCTTTCCAAGATTCACTATTCACCATTTAAAATTTTAAAAAAATGTCATTTACATTAGCACCCTTGCCTTATGCAAACAATGCGCTAGAACCGCATTTCGATGCATTAACCATGGAGATTCACCATGATCGTCATCACAATGCCTATGTGACGAATTTGAACGCAGCTGTGGCTGGAACGGAATTAGAAGGAAAGTCTTTGGAGGAATTGTTTTCAACAATTTCAACCTTGTCTCCAGCTGTAAGAAATAACGGCGGTGGACATTACAACCACGATTTGTTTTGGAATATTTTATCTCCAAACGGTGGAGGTTCTCCGGTTGGTACTTTGGCAAAGGCGATTGATGCAAAATTTGGATCATTTGACGCGTTCAAAGAAGAGTTTAAAAAAGCAGGTCTTACCCGTTTCGGCTCAGGATGGGCGTGGTTAGTTGCTCAAAAAGATGGTTCAATCGCTGTTTCTTCTACACCCAACCAAGACAATCCTTTGATGGATGTGGCTGATGTAAAAGGTTTTCCAGTAATTGGATTAGACGTTTGGGAGCATGCATATTACTTGAAGTTCCAAAATAAGCGCCCAGATTACATCGATGCATTCTGGAGTGTGATTGACTGGAATAAGGCTGAGGCACGTTATGTAGCTGCTCAGAAATAATTTATTGCGGGGGATTTGAAAAAATCTCCCGCTTTTTTTGTGTTAAGGTTTGCAATATTGCAAGCTTTCCGTATTTTTGCAGTCCTAAATGGCGGTTGTAGCTCAGTTGGTTAGAGTAGGCGTTTGTGGTGCGCTTGGTCGTGGGTTCGAGTCCCATCATCCGCCCGTTTCATTTCGAAAGTCCTGGTAAAATGCCAGGACTTTTTTTTATTTTTGGTCATGAACAATTCCAAGCAGCGTGTGATCGCTTACATCGATGGCTCTAATCTATACTTTGGTATGGTTGACGCTGGGTTGAAATTTTGTAAATGGTTGGATGTTAAAAAGCTCATGGTAAGCTTTTTAGATCCGAATCAGGAATTGGTTGCCGTGAAGTTCTTCACATCTCGACTTACACATAATGAAGAGAAAGAAGCACGTCAGTCGACATATTTGTCGGCCCTTGACCTAACAGGTGTCGATTTAATCTTTGGTTCTTACCATAATAAAACGATTGAATGTTACCATTGTAATCATACTTGGATTACGCCTACCGAGAAAATGACCGATGTGAATCTTGCCACGCATCTCCTCATGGATGCTCATTTGGATGCATATGATGTGGCTTTTGTCGTGACAGGGGATACCGATTTTACCCCATGTGTCGAGGCGGTCAATGAAAGCTTTGCGGAAAAATCCGTTGTGATGTTATTCCCACCTTTTCGCGAGAATGATACCCTAGAAGAAGAGGCACGATCGAGCCAGTTGATTACGAAAGAAAAATTAATTGAATGCCAATTACCCATGCAGATGATCGGGAATGATGGTATTGAATTACATAAACCTGCGGGTTGGTAAATTAAACGAAATATGAATCCACAATTTTTGAAGCGTTTTTTAATTGTATTGTATGCGGCGGGTCTTTTTGGGATGCATATTCCAGAAACAGCAGCATTATTTACTTCGTTGGTTCCATTGACGCTTTGGTTTACAGCGTTTATCTGTGTGATTTATTATCCTAATCCGAGCAGAAATGCGTACATCATGTTGTTTGCGCTAGCTTTTGTAGGCTGGATGCTTGAAGTAGTGGGTGTGAAGACGGGTCAAATTTTTGGTTCCTATGCTTATGGGAAGACGCTTGGTTTTCAGCTGATGCATGTGCCTATCACGATTGGGTTAAATTGGGTTGTTTTATTGATTGCTACGAATGCTGTCGTTGCAGAATGGAATATTTCGGGGCGTATCGGACAGGCAGCCTTGGGCGCTGGTTTGATGACTGCCTTGGATTTGTTGATTGAGCCTGTAGCGATGCATTACGATTTCTGGCAATGGGCAGGTAATTCGGTGCCTGCGCAGAATTTTGGTGCTTGGTGGTTGGTAAGTTTCTTTTTTCACTGGGTTTATAATACCTCGGGATTGTCGACAAAATCAAGTTTATTCCGACTGATTGCGGTCTTGCAATTTTGTTTCTTTTTGGGTCATTGGATTTTAATCCAAATCTTTTCTTAAACATTTTCCTCCAAGATTCGTTAGCCTAGTATACAGATGCGAGGAATGGCCATTTATTCAATTAAGGATTTAGAAAATTTAAGCGGAATCAAAGCGCATACCTTGCGGATTTGGGAGCAGCGATATGGAATTTTAAATCCTATTCGGACAGAAACCAACATTCGAACGTATTCCGATGAGGAATTAAAGCGCGTCCTAAATATTGCATTGCTTCAAGATAAGGGTGGATTTAAGATTTCTGCGATTGCCAATATGTCGGAGGCTGAAATGGCATCCCATATTTTACATTTATCTGAAAGTCAATTTGATTTTCCTGATCAAATTCAAGCGCTTACCTTGGCGATGATGGATTTGGATGAAGCCAAATTTCAGTTGTTGACCAAAAATATGATTCAGGCCCACGGCTTTGAGAGTTATATGTTGGATGTTATTTATCCTTTTATGCGCCGACTAGGTACTTTGTGGTTATCAGGTTCAGTTGGACCAGCCCAGGAGCATTTTATCAGTCATTTGATACGTCAAAAATTGGTCGCTAGTATTGATGCGCAAGATTTGAGTTTGAAGCCTGATGCCAAGAAATTCTTATTGTATTTGCCGGAAGGGGAGTTGCATGAAATAGGCTTGTTGTTTGCGAATTATGTTTTTCGTGCGCGCAAACATTCCGTGGTGTATTTAGGCCAGTCCTTGCCCTACGAAGAATTGCTTTTGGCTTATGAAATTCATCAGCCCGATTACATATTCAGTGTTTTTACATCTGAGCCTAATGTGGAGCTTATTGATAACTATGTTGCGCAGATGGCGAAAGATTTACCCAATGCTCAAGTGTTATTAACAGGTTATCAAATCCTTCAGCCTGAGCGACAGATTCCGTCCAATATCCATGTAATCCCTGATTTTCAAGGATTAATTGATTTGGCAAACGCCTAAGAAAATTTAGGATTTAGGTAAGTCGCAGCTTCCACAAATTTTTTCACGTCTTGTTCTTGGTCTTGCGGACAAATCATGAGGGCATTTTCATGTTCAGCAACGATGAAATTTTGCAATCCTTGAATGACGACCAATTTATCGTTTGGCGTTTTAATGATGCAATTTTGGGTATCGTAAACCATGACATTTCCATCGATGACATTCCCATTGGAATCTTTCTCGTGAATTTCATAAAGTGATTTCCATGTTCCTAAGTCGGACCAACCGATATCAGCTAGAATAACTTTAACGATCTGTGCTTTTTCCATGATTCCATTATCGATGGAAACACTTTTGCAAACAGCATAAACTTTGCGGATAAAATCTTGTTCTTCGTTTGTGTAGTAGAAAGCTTCTCCTTCCTCAAATTGCTCAGCAAGGCGCGATAGGTGTTTCTCTAGTTCTTTTTTGAATACAGGAATTCTGAATACAAAAAGCCCGGCATTCCAAACGTAGTCACCACTATCTAAAAATGCTTCTGCAAGCTCAAGATGGGGTTTTTCGGTGAAAGTTTTAACGGTTTTAGAAATACTTTCGCTGGGATGAAACTGAATATATCCGTAACCGGTATCCGGTCGGGTAGGTAGAATGCCTAAAGTAACCAATACGTCTTCTTTGGCCGTTTCGATGGCAGCACGGACATTGTTTTGAAAGGCGATTTCTTTGATGATTACATGGTCAGCAGGCGCAACAATCAGCGTTGCATTCGGGTTCTTTTTCCCAATTTTATAGGCTGCATAAGCGATGCAGGGCGCCGTGTTTTTCCGTTGGGGTTCTTGAAGGATTTGCTCCTCACTTAAAAAAGGCAATTGTTCTTTAACAATACCGGCAAATTCATCGCTCGTGACAACGTAGATATTTTCCGGATGGATAATTCCCTCAAATCGTTCTGCGGTTTGTTGCAACATGGTTTTTCCCACGCCGAGTACGTCATGAAATTGCTTAGGATTCGCACTCCGACTAATAGGCCAAAAACGGGTGCCGATTCCACCGGCCATGATGATGAGGTATGTATTTTGCATATTATTTGCTTGCATTTAAATAGGTTTCAACCCGTCTTTTCGCATTATTTCGAATGGGCGCATAGAATAAATTCATATCTGCTTGGTGCCAATTTTTCAAATGCACAAAGGAGCGTCCAAAAACATAGGGTGTATTAATCCAAAGAACTCCGAAGTGATTTTGTGCGTCAGCGAAGTTTTTAACCCATTTGAAGCCGTAGGATACGCCACCTTCATTAAGTTCTTTGGGAGCAAAGTTTTCGTCAAGGCTCCAAGTTAATGGATTTGTTGATACAAGTTCAGTAGGTTTACCCGGGTGCCAGGCAGGTAAATAGCCTTGTTGGAATGTTGTCCAAGCTACAAAGCAACCAGTTTGCTCGGCAGTCTTACATGCTTCTATTTGTTGAAAAGCGTTTTTGGGTGTTGCAATACCAATTAAATATGCCGCTACAAATTGTTTTTGGAGGGCTTTTCCATCGATATACTCCTTGATGAGTTGAGTAGCATGAATTGTTCCTTGGCTATGCGATGCAATAATGATGGGTCTACCTTGATTGTAATGAAGCAGGTAATATTCGAAAGCTTTTTTGACGTCTGAATAGGCTAATTGTAGCGCGGCATCTTTATCGGCTTTGTTAGGAGTTACGAAAGCATAATAATGGGCTTGTCGGTACCGGGGAGCGAAAACTCGTCCAGCGGCGTTGAAAATCGTGGCTTGATTCAGGATCGTTGAGGAGTCGACTTTATTGTTTAGGTATTGGTCTTGAATACTTGCATTCCACTGATAGGGTGTGTTGGGTGCATAGGTGTAGATCGTCGGATGGACGAAAAATACGTCAGCTTTGGCTTGGTTCTGTTCGTCCTTTAAGGGAGATTTTAACGGTACTGCATCAGCTGCGTCTAATCGATTAGGTAAGGCTGCCCAAGCTGAAGGAGCGCTGTAGTCTATTTCTGCTGGTACAGGGCTTTCTTTCCATGCTATTTTTAATTGCGCGGGCTCTTGTGTTTTGCAAGCTGCTGCGAGACAGAGTATTAGGCCAACAAGAAAATAGATACGTCTTAACAACATGCGGATAATAATTGATCAAAGCTACTAAGAAATAAGTCTTTACGGAAGTATTTTGGTTTGATTGGATGTTGAGGCTTGCTGATAATTAAAATATTTTCGGAAAAATTGGTATATTTTTAATATCAAACATTGGGC
>CALLKB010000051.1 GCA_938008575.1 uncultured Cytophagaceae bacterium
CTTTTGGGTCCTTTTTTTTGTATATTTTTTATTTTCTTTTATCTATACTCTCTTATCTCTAATCTATACTCTATAATCTCTTATCTAAGTTTCAAGCGAACTATATTCTCCACATGATGCGTCTGCGGGAACATATCCACGGGATGTACGACATCAACCTCATAAGCTACATCCAATAAAGCTAAATCACGCGCTTGCGTAGCTGGGTTACAACTTACATATACGATTTTCTTCGGTTTTACAGCTAAGATTTGGTTGACTACATCCAAATCCATTCCCGCACGCGGAGGATCTGTGATGATAACATCCGGTGCACCATGAATCGCGATGAACGCTTCTGTTAACACCTTTTTCATATCGCCAGCAAAGAAAGTTGCATTTGTAATCCCATTTAATTCGGCATTAATTTTTGCATCTTCTACGGCCATTTCCACATATTCTAAACCAACGACTTTAGTCGCATGTTTGGCAAGAAATAGACCAATGGTTCCCGTTCCTGTGTATAAGTCATATACAACCTCATTGCCTTGGAGGTCAGCGTATTCGCGGACCAACTGGTATAATTTCAAGGCTTGTTTGGCATTCGTTTGGAAGAAGGATTTAGGGCCGATTTGAAATTTCAAATCTTCCATCGTTTCAACCATGAATGGTTTTCCATGGTAGCAAACAACTTCTAAATCATGAAAAGTATCGTTTCCTTTTTGGTTAACAACATAGTTTAATGAGGTAATCATGGGAAATGAAGATTTCAAATATTCCATGACCAATTTAATTTCTTCCTCCGTTGCATAGGCGAACTGAACAGTGACCATCCATTCGTCGGTAACCGTATTTCGAATAATCAAATTACGCAATGCGCCCTCTTGTTGGTTTTTCAATTCATAATATGAGATACCATTCGCATTAGCAAAATCACGCACACCATTACGAATGGCATTCGATGGATCGGGTTGTAGGTAACAATGATCCACGGGTAAAATCTTATCAAAACGACCTGGAACATGGAATCCTAAGGCATTCATGTTGCCTAAATCTTCTTTTCCAATTTCATCTTCTGTCAACCAACGCGCACAAGAAAATGTGAATTCTAGTTTATTTCGGTAATAATATGTCTCTTCTGAACCTAGAATGGGTTGAAATTCGGGCAATTTCACCTTCGCGATACGCGTCAAATTGTCTTTAACTTGTTGGGCCTTAAATGCCGTTTGCGATTCATAAGAAACATGCTGCCATTTACAGCCTCCACAAATCCCAAAATGACTACAAGCAACCTCGGTACGATGTTTAGAAAGTGGTTGTATATTAATTGCTTGCGCTTGTTTAAAGCTTTTCTTTGACTTTATAATACGCAAGTCGGCGATATCACCCGGAGCCACCGCACCTTGCACAAAAATTACCTCATCGTTCACTTTGGCAATACATTTCGCCTCCGCGGCAAAATCCAAAATGGCGATTTGTTCCAACACCACTGGGGCTTTCTTTTCTTTTTTCTTACTCATGCTGCTAAAAATGTGCACAAAAATACGGCTTTATGTGGGCAAGCCAACCAATTCAAGATAAAACCTTAACTTCGTAAGCAAATTAATTTACATGAAGAATCAAGTTGTTATCATCACTGGAGCTAGTTCGGGTATCGGCAAAGCATTGGCATTTGAATTTGGGAGACAAGGTGCGATAATTGTTATTACTGGCCGCAATCAATCGAAGCTGAACGAAGCTGCGTCAGAATTACAAGCGGCTAACATCCTTCAGCATGCCATTGTTTGTGATAGTAGCTCAGAGGAACAAACTCGAAAGATGATACAAGAAGTTGTTGATCGATTTGGCAGAATCGACTTATTAATCAATAACGCGGGTATATCGATGCGATCAATGTTTGAGACCGTCGACCTTCAAGTTCTTAAACAGGTCATGGACATTAATTTTTGGGGAACTGTCTATGCGACACATGCTGCCCTACCATATTTAAAACAAAGTAAAGGAGGTATCATTGGAATCTCATCGATTGCTGGTTATCGAGGATTACCCGTTCGCACGGGTTATTCCGCATCAAAATTTGCGATGAATGGATTCTTGGAGGCATTACGCACTGAGTTAATTGGAACGGGCGTTCATGTGTTAACGGCTTGTCCAGGATTTACGGCATCTAATATTCGAAATGCATCCTTAACAGGTGATGGAAGTATTGCTGGAGAAACGATGCGCGAGGAAGACAAAATGATGTCGGCGGAGGAAGTAGCTTTCGAAATCAGAAAAGCCTATGAAGCTAAAAAGAAAACACTTGTATTAACCTTCCAAGGTAAATTGACCGTATTTTTAAACAAATGGTTAAATAGTTTGATGGACAATTTGGTTTATAATACACTGAAAAAGGAAAAAGATAGCCCCTTAACATAAAAAGCCCTGCCAGACAAAATCCAGCAGGTGCTTAAACCCATTTAACTTACCACTCTATATTTATACTTTGACGGTCTGCAAATCAAGTTGGCTTGTAAACTCCAACATCATCGATTCGAAATAATCTTTTGCATGGTCAAATTCAGTAATCAATTGATTAAAATAGGCTCGATCAAAAACGAGAAACTCGGACTTTTCTGTAGTCATTGCCGTACACGCATATTTCCCAGCATGTAATACTTCCTGGATACCAATGAAAATAGGCTTATTAGCGATTAACAAGCTCTTATTTTCATTGGGCCATTCAAGTAAAATAGAACCACAGTGTAAGTAAAATACAAATTCAGCCTTCTGACCTTGGCGGAACAAAAATTCATCGGCGAGATATTTAATCTCGATCCCACTCGCTAATACCTTTTTTCCTGTTTCCAAAAACTGTTCCATGCCTCGTCATTTTGACAGTTCAAAAGTAGGAGCATAATCTGATAAGAATTATGACAATCATCAGGTTAATTGGTGTGATTTATCACATAAATCCACTACTTTTTCAATCATCTTTGTCTTCATAAGGTATTGCTATATGCTAATTGAACTTGACAGTCCAGTAATTGAAAAGAAAACAGCATGTTTTCATTGTGGTGAAACTTGTGATGAGGAAATCATTCAATACGACCAAAAGTCATTTTGTTGCCATGGATGCGAGCAGGTTTACAAGTTACTTTCCGAAAATGCATTAGGCGATTATTATACTTGCGACATTAATCCTGGCAAAGCTCCATCAGCCCAAAATTTCGATTTCCTAAATCATCCCCATTTCCGAGATCAATTAATTAGTTTTTCGAATAAAGGGATTTCAAAAGTACATTTTCATTTACCTGCAATCCATTGCCGTTCTTGCCTGTATTTATTAGAGAATTTAGCGAGAATAGAGCCCGCTGTGGTGAAATCAAATCTAAATTTTGGTAAGAAGGAATTAACTGTTTGGTTTACGGAGGGCCAAATTGACCTTGGCAGTTTAGCAAGCTTATTGGCCCGTTTGGGATATGAGCCTTTGATAGATTCAGGAGAGGAGCAGGCCCAACAAAGGAAGCTCTCAAGCCAACAAAATCAATTGTTTTTAAAATTGGGCATTGCTGGATTTTGTGCTGGCAATGCGATGCTTTTTAGTTTTCCAGAGTATTTAGGAATTGAGTCAGGAAGCTTAAAAAGCTTGTTTGGGTATATCAATATCGCATTAGGTAGCATCGCTGTATTTTATTCGGGTTCAGATTATTTCAAAAATGTCTGGTCGCATTTGAAATTAAAAAAGTTGACAATCGAGCTACCGATCTTATTAGGTATATTAGTTGGTTATTTAAGGAGTGTTTACGAGGTTTTCTCTCATACAGGCGCGGGCTATATCGATTCAGTTTCGGGTCTTTTATTTTTTCTTTTAATTGGAAAATGGTTCCAACAAAAATCCTTCGATTTTCTTTCTTTCGAGCGGAATTACAAATCCTATTTTCCTTTAGTTATCAGTAAGCTAATTCAAGGGAAAGAGCAAACATGTCCTTTGGAGGAAATCGAAGTTGGCGATCACCTTATTATTCGAAATCAGGAAATCATACCAGCCGATGCCATATTAGTAAAAGGTAAAAGCCAAATGGATTATAGTTTTGTCACAGGTGAAAGTGAATATATTACCTTAGAACCTGGCAATTCGATGTATGCCGGCGGAAGACATCAAGGGGAATTGATTGAGATTGAAATCAAAAAAGCGTTAAACCAAAGTCATCTCACCCAATTATGGGAACAACAGGCTTTTAAAGACCCCAATCACAAAACGGAAAATTGGGAGAACTTTGCTAATCAAGTAGGGGCGTATTTTACCCTTGTACTATTGAGTTTAGCCGCAGTGGTGGGTGTTTATTGGTTCCAACATGATCCTAGCAAATGGCAAAACGCAGTTGTCAGTGTATTGGTCATTGCTTGCCCATGTGCTTTGGCTATTTCATATCCTTTTGCACTAGGACATGGCATTCGTTGGATGGCAAAATTCAATTTCTTTATCAAGGATATTCAAGCTTTCGAACGGATGTCACAAGTAGACACTCTTGTATTTGATAAAACAGGTACCTTAACACTACATCAAGACGATCAACCTACATTTCATTTAATTCGGGAATTAAGTCCATTGGAAAAACGCGTCATCTTTTCGATGGTCAACCAATCAACACATCCTTTATCTAGGCAATTAACGAAGCATTTCCAGGCAGAAAAATTGAACAGCACCGAGCCTTTGGAATCCATCATGGAAATTCCGGGAAAAGGGATAGAAGCGCAACAGGGTGGAATAAAATACCAAGTTGGCCACGCGCGCTTCACGGGACATGCACTTGAAAAGCATCAAGATTTTATCCGATCGGAAAGTCAATTATTTATTCGAATCGGGGAGGAGCCTATCGGTTACATTGAATTTCCTTGGCAAAATCGAGAGGGAGTCGAATATATGATTCATGCCTTGCAAGCAAATTATGAGGTTTATATGCTTTCTGGAGATAAGCAAAGTCATGCCGGGTCTTTGTTGGATTGGTTTCCTAATGAATCATACTATCAATTTGAATGTAGTCCATTGGATAAAATGCAATTCATTCAATCGCTACAGGCGCAAGGTAAAAAAGTAGCGATGATTGGGGATGGCTTGAATGATGCAGGTGCATTAAAGCAAGCACAAGTAGGGATAGCGATATCTGAAGATCATTTACATTTCACACCTTCTAGTGATGCAATCTTACAAGGAAAACAACTCATTCATTTACCGGTATTCCTCAAATTTGCCCGATTTGGCCTACAGTTAATTAAGGCTAGCTTTTTATTGTCATTGGTCTATAATCTTTTTGGCTTAAGCTATGCGATACAAGGCACCCTATCACCGCTCATTGCAGCCATTCTGATGCCCGTAAACTCACTCAGCATGCTCTTCATTGCCAATATCGGCATGAACCTGAAGGGCAGAAGCTTAAAATCATATATAGAAAAATGAAAAGTTGACAAAGGTCATAATTTTATTAAAGTAAAAAGCGGAATTTTGATTAGCTAAATAAGAAGATTATGGAAATTATGTACGTCATGATTGGATTGAGTTTACTGATGGCCATTGGATTTTTGGCTGCATTTATTTGGTCGATACGTACGGGTCAGCAAGATGATTTAGTTACACCGAGTATGCGTATTTTATTGGAGGAAAAAGAGCAAAAAAATTAACAAATAAACGCTTATGAGCACAAATACTACCACGTTAGAACAGTTTTCTTATGACAATAAGATCGTTCGAAACTTTGCCATTGCTACGATCATTTGGGGTATCGTAGGTATGTTGGTCGGTGTAATCATCGCCACCCAACTCTTTGAACCAGCGGCAAACATCACCCAATATGGCTCATTCGGCCGTATTCGTCCATTACATACCAATGCGGTTATTTTTGCTTTTGTGGGGAATGCCATCTTTGCGGGTGTTTATTATTCCTTGCAACGACTATTGAAAGCGCGTATGTTCAGTGATTTCTTATCAAATCTCCATTTCTGGGGTTGGCAATTAATCATTGTATCAGCGGCGATAACATTGCCTTTAGGTATTACGACATCGCATGAGTATGCAGAATTAGAATGGCCGATAGATATTGCGATTACGTTGATTTGGGTGACTTTTGGTGTAAATATGTTTGGTACCATCTTCAAAAGAAGAGAGCGTCATTTATATGTAGCCATTTGGTTCTATATCGCAACTTTTATTACAGTTGCAGTTTTGCACCTGACGAATTCTATGCAATTGCCTATTTCGGCATTTAAGTCTTATTATGTTTATGCTGGTGTACAGGATGCTTTGATTCAGTGGTGGTATGGCCACAATGCAGTTGCCTTTTTCTTAACAACACCATTCTTGGGCTTGATGTATTATTTCTTACCTAAAATGGCGAACCGTCCCGTGTATTCATATCGCTTATCGATTCTACACTTCTGGGCCTTGATCTTTATCTACATCTGGGCAGGACCTCACCATTTATTGTATTCGAGCTTACCTGATTGGGCACAATCATTAGGCGTTGTGTTCTCGATCATGTTGATCGCTCCATCTTGGGGAGGTATGATTAATGGCTTGTTGACATTGCGTGGCGCATGGGATCAGGTACGTGAAAATTCGATCTTGAAATTCATGGTTGTGGGAATTACCTGCTATGGTATGGCGACTTTCGAAGGTCCGATGTTGAGCTTAAAAAACATTAATGCGATTGCCCACTTCACCGACTGGATTGTAGCACACGTTCACGTGGGAGCTTTGGGTTGGAATGGTTTCTTAACCTTTGCGATGTTATACTGGTTGGTTCCTCGCATTTTCCAAACAACGCTCTTCTCTGAAAAATTAGTTAAGACGCACTTCTGGATTGGTACCATTGGTATCGCCTTGTATGCCATTCCGATGTATATTTCAGGATTTACACAAGGGATGATGTGGAAGCAATTTACTGCCGAGGGCACATTGCAATATGGAAACTTCTTGGATACAACCTTACAAGTTTTACCAATGCACATGATGCGAGCTGTGGGAGGAACTTTATATTTAGTTGGGGCAATCATCATGGCCTACAACTTATTCAAAACCATGGCACAGGGATCATTATTGGCGGATGAAGCAGCTGAAGCGGCTCCATTAGCTATCGATGAACAACCTGAAGCAGGAGCACACTGGCACCGTTGGATTGAGCGTAAGCCGATTCAATTATTGGTTGCGTCTTTGATTATGATTTTAATTGGATCCTTGGTCGAATTAATCCCAACATTCATGGTAAAATCAAATGTACCTACGATTGAGGCAGTTCAACCTTATACATCTTTGGAATTAGAGGGACGTGATATTTACATCCGCGAGGGTTGTGTCGGTTGTCACTCGCAATTGGTTAGACCTTTCCGTTCCGAAACAGAGCGTTACGGGGAATTCTCAAAATCTGGTGAATTCGTATACGATCATCCGTTCTTGTGGGGATCGAAGCGTACGGGCCCCGATTTGCATCGTGAAGGTGGAAAATACCCAGATTCGTGGCATTATCACCACATGCGTGAACCGCAGTCGATGTCACCAGGTTCTATCATGCCTGCTTATGGAGTTTTATATGAGCAAAGCTTAAATACTTCTCAGACACAGGACAAATTGAATGCCATGAAAAAATTGGGTGTTCCTTATTCAGATGCACAAATTCAACATGCTGTGGTAGATTTAAATAAGCAGGCGAAGGAAATTCAAGTACGTTTGGCGGGAGAAAAGATTAAAGTGGGGGCCGACAAAGAAATCATCGCTTTGATCGCTTATCTACAACGATTAGGTACTGACATCGCTAAAAAATAAAGATATGTTTAAGCAATTTATATCCAATATCCCAGGGGCAGACTCCTATATGATATTCTCCTTATTAACCTTTATGGTATTTTTCACGGCAGTGGGTATCTACATGTTTTGGATGGACCGGAAGCATGTGGAACGGATGAAGAACCTTCCATTTGAAAAATAAAGAAATCGAACTATAGAATTAAAATCGAATATTATGGCTTTAACATTTATGGAAATATGGCTGATTAGTTTGATCTTTTTGACGGGGATCATCATTTTGGTTGTGACATTGCAACTGAATGCAGCATTGAAAAAACTATCCAAAGATCCTCAGGCGGTAGCAGAGGATGAATTGTCATGGTGGGAAAAGTTCAAAGGATTAAAGCCACTGGAACAGGAGCGTGAGTTAATCATGGAGCATACCTATGATGGGATTGCAGAATTGGATAACCCGACGCCCCCATGGTTTATGTATTTGTTTTATTCTACGATTATTTTCGGATTTATCTATGGGGCATATTACCATGTATACCAAGATGGCAATATCCAAGAAGCAGAATACAAAACGGAAGTTGCAGCTGCCGAAAAAGCACGCGAAGCTTACATGAAGCAATTTGCAAATTCTGTTAATGAGGACAATGTTGTCGTAGTTAAGGAAGCAAAAGATTTAACAGAAGGGTCACAGATTTATTCGACAAATTGCGTAGCTTGTCATGGTGATAAGGGTCAAGGAGGCGTAGGTCCAAACTTGACTGATAAATTTTGGATTCACGGTGGTGGGATCAAGGATTTATTTAAAACAATCACGCACGGTATTCCGGAGAAGGGGATGATTGCTTGGGAAAAGACATTAAATCCTTTGCAAATTCAAAAAGTAGCTTCGTATATTTTAACATTACAAGGTACTAATCCTCCAGGAGCCAAGGAACCACAAGGAGAAGAAGTAAAATAAACCTTAACAAATATACGTATGAGAAAGAATGTCGGTAAAATGGATCGAGTAGTTAGAATAGCAATCGCAGTTGTATTGTCAATTTTGGCCTATTCAAAAATAATCCCAAGTGATTTCGCTTTGGGTGTTTACTTAGTTGCTGTAATCATCGCATTAACGGGATTTATTCGATTTTGCCCACTCTACAAAATCTTACATAAAAGTACCTGCCGAGAGGAACCTCCACATATTAGTTAATTAAAAAAGGTCCGGTGAAATTCGGACCTTCTTTTTTATGTCAAATTTCAATATTGATAATGATGATTTTCGAAATCATCTCTATAATCAAACCAAAGACGGTAAACGTCTCTGGATCTATCCGGGACGCATAATAGGTCAATTCTATAAATTAAGAAGCTATTTTTCCTATTTATTATTAACACTATTATTTGGATTACCTTGGATTGAATATAAGAATCAACCCATCTTTTTGTTTAACGTACTCGAGCGCAAATTCATCTTTTGGGGTGTGCCTTTCTTTCCGCAGGACTTTCATTTAGTTGCATTAGGTTTGGTTTGTTTTCTGATCTTCATCAGTCTGTTTACCGTTTTATTCGGTCGAATATGGTGTGGATGGGCATGCCCACAAACCATTTTCATGGAAATGCTCTTCCGTAAAATTGAATATTGGATCGAAGGGGATGATAAGGCCCAAAGACGCTTGAACGAGTCGCCGTGGACAAATGAGAAAATTCTCAAAAAAGGCAGCAAGCATAGCTTGTTTCTCATTTTAGCTTTTGCGATATCCAACA
This sequence comes from uncultured Cytophagaceae bacterium, assembly GCA_938008575.1. Lineage (GTDB taxonomy): Bacteria > Bacteroidota > Bacteroidia > Cytophagales > Spirosomataceae > Aquirufa > Aquirufa echingensis. The sequence continues at coordinate 9,503 of CALLKB010000051.1, forward strand.
CCTTTTTAATGTACATTATTGGGAAACAGGCATGGTTACAAATCGTACTAGGCAATCCCATTGAACATATCAAAGGATTGATCGCGATGCTCATCTTTACAGCTGTTTTCTATTTTGTGTTTGCGCGCTTCAGGGAAATGGTATGCATGGTCGTATGTCCTTACGGTCGTTTGCAAGGCGTATTGTTAGATAATAATTCCATTTTGGTTCAATATGACCATGTCCGAGGGGAGCCACGAGGCAAAGTTTCCAAAACAGAAAGCAAAGGGGATTGCATCGATTGTCACTGGTGTGTGCGGGTTTGTCCTACGGGGATTGATATACGAAATGGCAGTAACCAACTCGAATGTATCGGATGTACAGCTTGTATAGACGCTTGCGATGCGGTGATGGAAAAGATTGACAAACCCAAAGGTCTGATCCGCTATGATTCGTTAAACGGCGTTAACACAGGCACAAAGTTAAAATTCACAACTCGAATAGGAGCATATACGGGCGTATTAGTGCTCATCATTGGGATTTTGGTATTTATGTTGGCTACTCGAAGAAACTGGGAATCCACCTTATTACGCACACCAGGTATGACATTCCAAGTAGATGAAAAATTGCATACCGTGAGCAATATATATAATTTAGAAATTCTGAATAAATCGATGGAAGACCAGGCGTTTGAGGTGCATGTCGACAAGCCACTTGAACTTATTTGGATAGGCAAGGGGATAGGTAACATTGAAAAAGGGAAACAGGTTAAAACGGAGTTTTTCATTAAGGCCAAAATTGGCGCTTGGAAGCAAGGCGAAAAAATCCCTATTCATATCCGAAATGATCAAGGACAAGAAGAAACATTAAAAACTAGCTTTATTCAACCAGATGAGTAATAATCAACAAAAGAAAGGGTTTCATTGGGGACATGGAATCATTATCACATTCGTCCTATTCGGTGCATTCATGGCCTATTTTTACATCAATATGTCGCACGAAAAAATCGAATTAGTAGGGGAAAACTATTATGCGGATGGACAAGCATACCAAGAAAAAATTAACCTACAGAATCAAGCGATACCTGCTACCCAACAAATTCAGGTAAAATCCATTGCGAATGATCAATTTATCTTGATCCAATTACCTGCAGGATGTGATTCGGCGAATGTACAGTTTTTCAGACCCTCCAATGCAGCTCAGGACAAAACGATAAAATGGAATTCAAAAGACGGTTTAAACTGGACTTTCCCAACGGATTTTTTAGTTGCAGGACCTTGGAAACGTAGTGTCAGTTGGTCCGTTGCTGGAAAATCCTACTTACAAGAAGATCGTATATTCATTTCTAAATAGTCATGGACTCCTGGTATTACGCATTTTTTATTGGATTAGCGGGCAGTTGGCATTGCGCCATCATGTGTGGTCCGCTTATGCAACAAATTGAGCAAAGGAGTAATCAAAGAGGGCGCATGCTGATCTATACGCTCGGCCGCTTATTCATGTACGGAATATTGGGTTTTTCCGTCGCTAAACTCGGTTCCATTTGGCTTTTTCCTTCATGGTGGCATATTTATTATGTATTTGCGGGACTGGTGCTCGTCTTATTACTGAGTAAAAAATTAAGTGACAATCTATTTAAACTACTGCATAAGTCGGTGGGTCAAAAACTTATTCAGCTTGGCAAAAAACTAGGGGCTTTGGGCTACTTTTTCTTAGGGATGAGCAATGGATTATTACCCTGTGGGCTTGTTATTGGAGGACTAAGTATTGCATTGTTACAATCAAATGCGTGGTTAGGAGCCTTAAGTATGCTATCCTTTGGAATTGCAACCTTACCCGCCTTAAAATTGAGTCTTTGGGGTATTCAAAAAATCACCCGTTTTAGCGCTTTATTTCAATATTTAGGTTGGGGCATCGCCTTTCTATTGCTCTTTCGGGGAGCATGGGGAATAGCCATGACGCAATCGGCTTATTTACAGCATTCGCCAATAAGCCCAATCATTTGCCATCCTTTTTCTTAGAATTTCAAATTCGCGAGAAGCTCAGGTTTGAGAATGGTCATTTCGGCACCTTTGACGTCGATTAGACCTTCCTTTTTGAAATCACTTAATGTACGAATAACCGATTCAGTAGCCGTACCCACGCGTGAGGCTAGGTCTTCGCGGGAAAGGCGCATGGTAACGGGACCATCCGCTGAATCGCCATAGGTTTTGACTAATTCCACCAAAGCTTGAGCAACGCGTTTGCGAAGTGACTGATAGGCCATGGAGAATAAGATGGATTCATTTTTCAACAAATATCCGGTCAATGCTTTCCGGAAATGAATCTCGATATGAATATTATCGTGTAATTTTTCATTGAATTCGCGCACTGGAATACTTAAAATTTGGACTTCTTCTAAGGCTTCTGCCGACTCGCGGTACAATTGATTTTCAAGAATATCAACAAAGCCAAAAAATTCACCTGGCTTGACAAAGGAGGTGATAAAGTATTTGCCTTCCCGATTCGTATGATAGGTTTTTACTTTCCCCTTTACTAAGTAATACAAACGATTAGGGGAATCACCCTCAGAGTAGATGATGGATTTTTTGGATAGGTTCTGTTGTTTTTTCTCCGCGTTGAAGTGTTCAAAATCCAAAAAAGCCAGTGCTTCTTCAGCAAAAGCTAAATCTGCCTGATTCAACTGGGGATCTGGGCTAACTGAGGGACGCTGTTTCTTCAGTCGAGATTCAATGGCTTTGAGTAGTTCAACTTCTTGAAAAGGTTTAGTCAAATAGTCGTCGGCACCCATTTCCATGCCTTTTCGCATGTCTGCCCGTTCTGTTTTGGCAGTTAGGAAAATGAATGGAATGCGAGCTAATTCCGGTTGATTGGAAAAGACTTGCAAAACACCGAAACCATCTAAATTGGGCATCATGATATCACAAATCACGACATCGGGTAAAATGCTTTTAGCTAGACGAACCCCTTCGATGCCGTCGGAAGCTGTTTCGACCTGATAACCTGATAATTCCAATAATTCGGCAGTATTCTCGCGAATATCGACATTATCTTCAATGATGAGTATTATAGTTGGCATAGCTTAATCGGGGTAATGAGATGGTCAATGTAGTTCCTAATCCAAGTTCACTTCGTAATTTCAGTTCTCCTCCGAGCAGTCGCATGTAGCGATCCATTAGGTGAAGCCCAAGTCCAGTTCCGGGGATAACATTTGCGTTTCCACCACGGAAGAAGCGTTCAAATAAGTGTTTTTGATCGGCTTCGCTGATGCCAATTCCTTGGTCGATGATTTCCATGTAAAGTGATTGATCATGCATCGAAGCTTTCAGAAAAACGTCTTTTTGCGAGAATTTAAGCGCGTTTGATAATCCGTTCAACAGTACTTTACGCAACATCGAAGTATCCGAAACAAAATCGTTTAAATCGTCTTGAAGGCTCAGGGAAATTTGTTGGCCCGGCCTACGCATCCCATCCACTTCGGTTACTAAATCACTTAAGAATTCGCTTACCACAAATGTATCAGGTCGAACTTCTACTTTACCGGCTTCTAATTTGCCAACGGACAAAAATTCTTCGAGTATCTCAGTCAAATGGGCGACGGATGATTTAATCCGTTGGATGTGTTGGCTTCGTTTGGGTTGGTCTTCCGACAACATATATTTCTCAATCAGAGAAGCCGACGAAAGGATGGAGGTTAGTGGAGTTCTAAATTCATGCGAAGCCATGGAGACAAAACGCGTTTTGAGGTCACCTAACTCAATTTCCTTTTGAAGAGACAATTCCAATTCTTTGGTTTGAATCTCTAATTTTTCGAGGGTATTTTGTAGTGCTTGGGTACGGGATTCTACTTCAGCTTCGAGCGATTCGTTCAATTGGTTAATTTCTTGATTTCGCAGAATTAATTCCATTTCCACTTTGCGCTTGAGTGTTACGTCGCTGACAAAGGCGATGTAATATATTTGGTCGCCGGATTTAAAGTGGCTTAATGAAATTTCAATGGGAAAGAGGGATTCGTCTTTGCGTTTGGCTTTCAGGTCAAGACCTACACCCATAGGACGAGAGACAGGACTGTGATTAATTTTACTTAAATGGCCTTCGTGTTTGTGCTTCAGGTGATTAGGAATTAAAATAGAAATATTTTGGCCTAATAATTCCGCTTCAGAATACCCGAAGAGTCGGTGCGCAAACTCATTCGAAAGAATCATTTCAAAAGAGGCATTGGTGACGATAATACCGATGGACGCCTCGTGAAAAATGGCTTCAAAATGCGCAGGAAGAGGGAATAAAGCAGATGACATATAACGCGATTAGCCTTCAATTTACAAAATTTAAAAGCATGGGGCAAAAAAAAAGCTAACTCTCAAAGAGAATTAGCTTTCGGGGATTCCTAGTTCTAAAAATAGCTTAAAATATTATAATTCTTTAATTAAAATCATGGTTGTCGGTTTCCCTTTTTGAGTAATGTGTAAAATATATTGTCCGGATCTCAGCATTCCTAAATTCGTAACATCAATCAGTTTCGTGAGGTTTGGAAATGATTTTTCATAGATAGGGTTCCCGACGAGATCAAAAATGGAAATTTGCGTGGGGTAATCTACTTCCTCAGATAACGATATGGTCACATGGTCAAGGAACGGATTAGGATAGGCGGTAAAAGTGATCATTGCGTCTGGATCTTTATTTGTGTTCGTAACCGAAGCAATGGGTTGTGTTTTATAACTTACACCAAATCCAGGTTGTTTAAAACCCTGTCTAATGGCTAATTTCCCATTCGAATAGGTCCCAGCAACGCTGGTTTGCCCAACCACATGCGAAAAATACTGGCCATTTAACATTTTGGTGGCGCCCCCGCCGCTAATAGTTGAGTTCATCAACTTTTGAGCGTGAGCGCTTACACCAATTATTAAACAGAGAGCACAGAGTATTAAGAGCTTTTTCATGGTGTTATTAATAAATGGAGGTTTTTTCACTATCCAATGTTATATCTGTAACGCGTATATAAACTAAACGAGAAGTACCCGCAGGAACAATCATACTAGATGGAACCTTGGTTACTGTAGAATCTTCCACATCGATGGACAATGATTGGTTTCCACCATTTACGATTAATACTGTTACAATATCACCTACTGTTGCATTAGGCAATGCCTTAACTAATCCGGATGATCCATTTGCTTTAGGAATCTTGATTGTTTTTGTGCCAGAAGTAGAAGTTCCCACAAAAATTCCTGCCTCTAATACTTGTGTAATAGATAAAGTTGTACTACTCGAACTTGTACTAGGTGCTGTGGGCTTATTAATGGTAAATCTCGCGTTGCCAATTCTTACCCCATTTCCATTGGAAGTACCAGCCTTTCCAACAGTTACTTCGGTCGATTCTAGAGTAGAGTTAACAAATTCAGTCGTAGCAACTTGAGTCGTATTCGTTCCTACAGAAGCTGTAGGAGCGAGAGGTGTGCCTGTAAATGTTGGCGAAGCCAAGTTTGCTTTCAATGCATCCGCACGATCCACATAGGCTGTTGTCGCTATTTGCGTCGAATTAGCACTAGCAGAAGCCGTTGGTGCAGTAGGTGTACCCGTCAATGATGGCGATACCAAATCAGCTTTCAATGCATCAGCGTTGTCCACATATGCAGTTGTAGCTAAATTAATAGAATTGTCGTTTGCAGCTTGGGTAATACCTGTTGCTGAAGCAATTGCAGCATCTACTGTAGATTTAACAAACGCTGTCGTAGCCACTTGTGTCGTATTTGTTCCTAAAGCAGCCGTTGGAGCAGCAGGTAACCCTGTAAATGTTGGAGATACCAAAGGTGCTCTTGTAATGATTGAATTATCAACATAAGCTTTGTTCACCTTTGCCGCCAAACCTCGTGTGACAAACAAAGTACTTGCGACACTTGAAGTTGAGTCCCCTGAATTTTGAGTCACCGCAATAGTCCCAGTAGGCAAGGAAGGTATTCCTGTAAATACCGGTGAAGCTAACGTAGCTCTCAAGGCAACCGAGTTGTCAACATACGCTTTACTTACTTTTGAGGCTAATCCATCTTTCACAAATTTCGTTGTTGCGATTGTAGCTGAACTATCATTTGAAGCTGCTGTTGGCGCAGATGGTACACCGATGAAAGTAGGTGATGTCAAGTTTGCTTTCAAAGCGTTTACTCCATCCACATAAGCTTTATTCGTTTTTGACGCGATCAAAGATTTGACGAATGCTGTCGAAGCAATAACATTCGAACTATCTGTAGCTAAAGCCGTTGGAGCTAAAGGAGATCCTGTAAAAGTAGGGGAGACCAAATTCGCTTTTGCAAGGAGTGCGTTATCCACATAATTCTTGCTAGTCTTAGCCACCAAACCTTTGGCAACAAATTCTGTCGTCGCAATTTTTGTAGATGAATCTCCCAAAGCTTGCGTTGAAGCTGCGATTGCTGTGGCAGCAGAACCTGTTGTATTTTGATTCAAAATAGGAAAGTCGGCGGCTTCTGCAATCGTTGGAATACCTGTCCCCGTCGTATTTTTCAAGATCCCTGTACCTAATCCGGCCAATGAAACACCATTAATTTTCGTAACAATCGTTGCATTTTGTGTTCCTGAAACATCTCCCGCTAAATTTCCTGTGAATCCAGCTGAGTTACCTAAACTGTAATTAGGAATATTCAATGTAGAACCTGTCAGCGTTGCGGCTCCACTTGAACCCGTTGAGCTCAGCGTAATCGCATTTTGTTTGGCATTAAATGTATTCCAATCGGTAGATGCCAACAAACCATTTGTGTTTGTGTTCGCAATCGAAACACGTGCAGTCAAGTCGGCAGGTAAATTTGCCAAAGGAAGAATTCCAGTTACTTTAGACGTAAGGTCGATTCCGCCGGCCAACATACCATTGGTAACTTTTCCTGTACCGATTGTTGCCACGCCACTTACGTGATCGGAACCATCAAATGCAGAACTTGTCCAGGTTACATCACCGGTCATGCCGATTGTTTTGGCATTAGCCAATTTCGTTGCTGTGCTAGCATTACCCGTTAAGGCACCTGTGAAATTTGTTGCTGAAACGGAAGTTAAACCAGTCAAGGTTGTTGTCGAAGCACCTAAATCCAAAGTCGTCGAACCGATTGATACAGATTTATTGACAAGGTCTTCATTCGTTACCGTACCATTGATAATTTCCGTCGAGCCAATGGCATTGGATCCAATCGTCGTGATTCCAGCTTCGTTGATCGTCACATCACCCGACATTGCGACCGCAGCGGCTACATTCGATGCGTCACCGACGATAATATTTCCACTCGTTAACGTAGAACCAATAGTAGAAACACCAGCAGAAAGGGTCGTTTGAAGCGTAGAAAGGCTAGCGTCAACTTTCTTAGAAAGTGCTAAACGAGCGGCTGACTCTTTTGCAATTTCTGTTTCTCTTATATTTACTTCTGCCAAAATTGCGTTCGCATTCGCATTTATCGAAGCTGAATTTGTAGCTAATTTTGCTTCGTGCGCTGCAATCGCGGCGTTGTTATCTGCAATAGAAGCAGCGTGTGAAGATAAACTTGCATCAATCGCAAGATTCTTAGCATCTTGGGAACTTTTGTTTGAATTAATTGCGGAAGTATTTGCGGCAATTGTTGAACCCTGTGTTAATATGTCGGCAGCATGACTTGTCAAACGACCCTCGATCTCTGTGTTCTTAGCATCCTGAGTTGATTTATTGTTGGCAATCACAGAACCCTGAGCACTCAATTGATTCTCTATTGTCGTATTCTTAGCATCTTGAGCACTTTTATTTGCGCTAATTTCAGCCGTATTCGAAGCAATAGCAGATCCTTGTGATGCGATTTCAGACGCATGACTAGCCAAACGACCTTCAAAAACAGTATTTTTACTTTCTTGTGCCGATTTATTGTTGGCAATTGTATTTCCTTGAGTAACCAATAATGCATCCAATGCTGCATTTTTAGTATCCTGGCTATTTTTATTGGCCAAAATAGCAGCGGAATTAGACGCAATCGTTGTTGCGTGTGAGGCGATATCCGAAGCTTGGCTGGTCAATCGGCCTTCTATTTCAGTATTCTTACTATCCTGCGTATTTTTATTTGATAGGATAGAAGCCGCATTCGTTGCAATTGCAGCACTGTGAGTTGAGATATCAGCAGCTTGATTTGCCAAACGACCATCTATTTCAGCATTTTTCGAATCCTGTGTATTTTTGGCGGCCAACATAGCTGCTTCACGAGCTGATTTTTCAGCTGCAATTCCGGCAAGACGTGCAGCACTTTCGGTTGAAATTGCAGACTCGCGAGCCGTACGCTCAGCAGAAATTGCCGCTTCGCGATCTGATTTCTCAGATGCTAAAGCAGAAGCCTGGTTTGTAAACTTGCCATCAAATTCTGTGTTTTTAGCGTCCTGAGCTAATTTATTCGAACTGATTGTTGATTCATGTGTAGCAATTTTTGAATCCAAATCAGCATTCTTCGTGTCTTGTGCATTTTTAGCAGCCAACATAGCAGATTCACGATCCGACTTCTCTGTTGCAATTCCAGCAACTCGTGCAGCACTTTCCGTTGAAATAGCAGACTCACGAGCCGTACGCTCCGCAGAAATTGCAATTTCGCGATCGGATTTCTCTGATGCTATTGCAGATGCCTGGCTTGAAAACTTGCCATCGATTTCTGTGTTTTTAGCATCCTGAGCTAATTTATTCGAACTGATTGTTGATTCGTGTGTGGCAATTTTTGAATCCAAATCAGTGTTCTTCGTATCCTGTGCATTTTTAGCAGCTAACATAGCAGATTCACGATCAGATTTCTCAGATGCTAATCCAGCAACACGTGCAGCACTTTCTGTAGAAATGGCTGTTTCACGAGCTAATTTTTCAGCATTTACAGCAGCCTCACGATCCGATTTTTCAGTTGCTAGGACAGAAGCTTGGCTTGTAAATTTGCCATCGATTTCAGTGTTCTTAGCATCCTGAGCTAATTTATTCGAACTGATTGTTGATTCATGTCTAGCAATTTTTGAATCCAAATCAGCATTCTTCGTGTCTTGTGCATTTTTAGCAGCCAACATAGCAGCTTCTCGATCCGACTTCTCTGTTGCAATACCAGCAACTCGAGCAGCACTCTCTGATGAAATAGCTGTTTCACGAGCTAATTTCTCTGCATTAATAGCAGCCTCGCGATCTGATTTTTCAGATGCTAATGAAGCAACTCGCGCAGCACCCTCAGCTGAAATAGCCGTTTCACGAGCTAATTTCTCTGCATTAATAGCAGCCTCGCGATCCGATTTTTCAGATGCTAAGGCAGATGCTTGGCTAGTAAACTTGCCATCGATTTCGGTGTTCTTGGCATCCTGAGCGTGTTTATTCGAATTGATTGTTGATTCGTGCGTAGCAATTTTTGAATCCAAATCAGCGTTCTTCGTATCCTGTGCATTTTTAGCTGCTAACATAGCCGCCTCACGATCCGATTTCTCTGTAGATAGGGCAGAAGCCTGGTTTGATAATTTCCCTTCTAATTCTGTGTTCTTAGCATCTTGGAAAGTTTTGTTCGAATTGACCAAAGTCGAAGTAGCCTTTATCGCAGATTCATGTTCCTCATCTTTGTCATAAGAACGTTTTTTCTCAGCTGAAATCTCATCTCCCAAGCCATTTTCACGTCCTATCGCACGATTCTTTTCATCCTCAATTTCCTTGTGCGTGCCCTCATCGCCAGATTTAACTAACGTGGTGGCATAATCAACAAGTGATTTCACTGTCGGATATTTCGTATCAGAATCCTTATCCTCCAAAACGTTTTTAGACTTATTCGCCAGATCTTCAGATCGGAAGAGCG
>CALLKB010000052.1 GCA_938008575.1 uncultured Cytophagaceae bacterium
CGTCAATCATTTCGGTTGGTGCATCCAATTTGCTAGTCGCAGATTTGAACGTGTCAACCTATTTCACCCAGGAAAATAACTAAGGAGCAAAAATGGCAACAACTATCATCACGGGTAGAGACATCACATTCACCATTGATGGTGATACGTTCGATGCTCAGGCCACATCGGCAACACTCGAAATTGAATCAACAATCAACACATACCAAACACTCGATGGTAAGGCGTATTACACAACCGATACCCAGGGAACATTTAACGTTGAAATGCTCCAGGATTTTGGTGCCGCAACATCATTGTGTGAGGCATTGTGGAACGCAGCTGCATCGGCACCAAATACTGCATTGCCAGTGGTTTTCACCGTTGCCGGCGTCGCATACGTGTTCGATGTGCAACCAATTTTCCCATCATTGGGTGGAACTGCGCCTGATGCGCTAACTGCCTCACTAGCATTCACCTGCGTAACTACGCCGGCGTTAGACTAATAAAGGGAGATCGGGAGAATGAAAACTGCAATCACGATCGAATTCCAATCTGGTGAGGTGGCAACCTACGTCGCTGCCCCACCGGAATGGATGAAATGGGAAAACAAAACAGGCAAGACAATTCAACAGGCTAGTGAAATCGGAATCAGCGATTTACTATTTTTGGCCTATAACGCCATGAAACGTGAAAACGCTGGAAAGCCGGTTAAGCCATTTGAAGTGTGGACGGAAACCGTTTCGGATGTGAGGTTCGATGATGGGGACCCAAAAGCCACCAGCGAGGCAGTCTCAGCCGGCTAGTCATTGAACTAGCGATTGCCACGCAAATTCCCATGTCGGAATGGGATACCGCCGAAAAGATTTTGACCGCGTTGGAAGTATTGGAGCAGCGAAATGGCCGATGACGCTATTGCTTACGATAAAGCCGAACTGCGCAAAATTGTTGGTGCATTTAAGGCAATGGACGAACAGGCGGTCCAGGAAGCGAAATTAGTTTCCGGGGCATTGGCCGAATATCTCCAGGGCAAAATTTCAACAAAGGCGAGCAGTCTGCAATCGAGCAATGTAGCCAGCCGCATCGCCGAAGGTTCACGGGTAAGCAAGTCAAGCAAAATCGGTGAAATTTCATTTGGTTTCGTATCGCAGAAATTTTCAGGTGGAGCAACTACCCGTGACCTGTGGGGTGGATCGGAATTTGGATCGAATCGGTTCAAGCAATTTCCAGTGTGGTCAGGCCGTGAAGGTCGAGGATCACGCGGTTGGTTTATTTATCCAACCCTGCGTGCCGAACAGCCTTATATCATTAACGAATGGGAAAATTCATTCAGTAAAATTGCGAAGGAGTGGTGATGGCCGGTCAAGGTTCAAGAACGCTAAAACTCTCCATTTTGGGTGATGTTGACAATCTAAAGAAAAGCCTGAACACCGGTGCAGATGAAGTCTCGTCATTTGGCGATAAGTTAGGAAAATTCGGCAAGGTAGCCGGTGCCGCATTCGCAGCCGCTGGAGCCGCCGCTGCAGTTTATGCCGGCAAATTATTGGTCGATGGAGTAAAAGCGGCCATCGAGGATGAAGCGGCCCAGGCTAAGTTAGCCGGCACGCTGGTCAACGTTACCGGTGCAACTGACAAACAAATTGCAGCCATCGAATCGCAGATCACAAAAACATCGTTATTAACGGGCATTACCGACGATGAATTACGGCCTAGTTTTGAAAGATTGGTTCGAGCAACAGGTGATTCTGATGAGGCCCTAAAACTTCAGGCCCTTGCAATCGATGTCGCAGCCGGCAGCGGAAAATCGCTGGAAACCGTCACAAACGCAATGGCGAAGGCCGCCGAAGGCAATGAAGGTGCATTGGCAAAATTAGGTGTTGGCCTGGACGCAGCTACATTAAAAACGATGTCCATGGATCAAATCACCGCGACATTGGCCGAAAATTTTGGTGGTCAGGCCGCAGAAAAGGCAGACACATTCGCTGGCAAAATGGATCGCTTGCAGGTTGCATTCAATGAAGGCAAGGAAACCGTAGGTTCATTCGTACTCGATGCCATCACGCCGATGGTGACCGGTTTCGTGGATAAAGTTATTCCAACAATCCAGGCATTAGCCGAGGAATTAGGACCGAAATTAAAACCGGTTTTCGAAGCGTTGACCGGATACATTCGTGATTTTGTAATTCCAACATTCGAAGCAATTTGGGCATTTATTACGGATTACGTTATCCCAGCGTTACAAAGTTATTTAACACCAATTATTGATGGCTTGCGATCTGCATTTGAAAAGGTAACGGGTAAGATCGAGGAAAACCGAGAAAAATTGGCCCCATTGCTTGAATTATTCAAAACCGTTGCCAAATTTGTTCGTGACGTTTATGCACCGATTGTTGGCAAAATTTTGGGGGCTGCATTTGATACGTTGGGAACTGCCATCGGAATTGTAATTGATTTATTTGCGACCTTGGTTGATTTGGTCAATAAGGCATTCAATGCAATCAAAAACATTGTTAATTTCATCAAAAACAATCCGGTCACCCAGGCAATCGGTGGGGCCATCGATACAGTATTTGGCGGCGGTAGGGCCAACGGTGGACCTGTTTCAGGAGGCACGTCATACCTGGTCGGCGAACGCGGCCCGGAGATTTTCACGCCTAGATCAAACGGATCGATTATTCCAAACAATGCCATGGGTGGGGGAACGGTCATCAACCTGAACGTATCCGGTGCCATCGATCCCGAAGGTACGGCCCGAACGATTATCAACGTTTTGAATGATTCGTTCTACCGTGGAACAGGTGGAGCCGGGCAGCTGGTGACCTCATGACGCAATGGAGTCCAATTTGGCAGGTTGAAATTAATGGGGTGAATTACACTAACTACACATTGGCAAATCTTTCAATTACATCAGGTCGAACAAACATTTATGAACAAGCCCAGGCAGGCTACGTTTCCATGGAATTGATCAATTTTGATCAGGCTGCCATTCCATTCCAAATAAATGATTCAATAGGAATTTCGGTATATAACTCGTCGAACGCATTGATTCCCATTTTCGGCGGCAATGTGGTCGATCTAGGTGTTTCAATTTCAGAATCGGGCAGTGTTGGATTTACTCAGCGAATTTCGATCACTGCGTTGGGAGCATTGGCCCGATTGCCTAAAGCATTGACCAATGGCGTTTTGGCGAAAGATTATGACGGCACTCAGATCGCAACAATTTTGCGTCAAGTATTGTTTAACACCTGGGTGGAAATACCTGGAGCAATTCAATGGAATACCTACGATCCAACCGAAACGTGGGCTAATGCTCAAAACACCGGATTCGGCGAAATCGATCAGCCTGGCAATTATGAATTGGCGGCTCGAACATCAAACCGAACCGATGTGTACTCACTGGTTGCGGCATTGGCATCATCAGGGCTGGGTTATATTTATGAAGATTCAGCCGGCCGAATTGGGTACGCCGATTCAGACCATCGCAGCGCATATTTGTCGGCCAACGGATACGTCGATTTAACTGCCAATGACGCATTGGCCCGTGGCATTTCAATGATTACAAAGGCCGGTGACGTTCGAAACAATGTTACGGTCAAATACGATGCAACCGGATCATCAGAAAAATCAGCTAGTGATTCGGCATCGATCGGCCTTTATGGTAATTTGTCGCAAATATTTTCCACAACGTTACACAATGCCGCTGATGCCGAGGATCAGGCCCAATTTTATTTAACCCTGCGTGCATATCCCAGGGCATCATTCAACGCGGTGACGTGGGAATTGACCAATCCCGAAATTTCAGATTCGGACCGTAATTCACTCATTGGTGTTTTCATGGGAATGCCCGTCAACCTGGCAAACCTGCCATTGAACATGAACGCCGGTGAATTTTTGGGATTTGTCGAAGGGTGGACATTTTCGGCAAATTACAACACGCTTGCCGTCACATTGATCATGTCACCGATATCATTCAGCTTGCAGGCAATGAGGTGGAATTCAGTGCCGGTCACGGAACAATGGAACACGGTCAGCGCAACACTAGATTGGGAGAATGCCACATTGGTGGCGTAAGGGGAAAATATGAGCAATCCAACATCGAACTTCAATTGGCAAATGCCGACGAACACAGATTTGGTCACTGATCTGCCGGCCGATTTCGAAGTGTTCGGTCAAGCCGTTGACACAACATTGGCCGATCTTAAAGGTGGGACAACCGGTCAAATTCTTTCAAAGGCTACAAACGCCGACATGGATTTTGTGTGGACCACTGCGACACCCGGTGACATTACCGGCGTCACGGCTGGCGTTGGTATTTCTGGCGGTGGAACCTCCGGTGATGTAACGGTAACAAATTCAATGGCAACCGCAATGACAACAAAAGGTGATTTAGTGGTTGCCACTGGTTCAGGCACTTTCGTTCGTCAAGCGGTTGGAACAAATGGCCAGGTGTTAACGGCAGATTCTGCGCAGGCAGATGGTGTCACATGGGCCACACCATCGACGGGTGCATTGGTATTGACAGGATCAGCGGATTTCACAACATCAAGTGCGGTCAACATCAATAATTGTTTTTCTGCGACATACAACAACTATCACGTCGAAATTGATTTAACGGCGGTATCGGCTACCGATGCAGATTTCCATGCAAGAATGAGAGCAAGCGGTACAGATAATACATCTTCTGCCTATCGAAGCCAACAATTATTGCAACGCGATGGAACGGTAGGCGGTGCAGGTTACAATACTGACACAAAGTTCCAACTTCACGCAATGGCTTCATCAAAAGTTAAACTGCTTGGCTGGAATGGTGATATCAAAGATCCATTCAATGCCACAAATACTAAAATTCTTTTCCATGCTCTAACATCAAATTCGTCTGATACTTATCAACTAGTTTTGGCTGGGAATCATAACGTGGACACTTCTTACGATGGAATAACTTTTTATCCATCAACAGGAACAATATCAGGCAAGATCCGTATCTATGGCTACGCACTAAGTTAGGACGAAAAATGGCAATTGCAACAGAAGTATTTGCAAACGAAAACCGTGTTATCGAACGCGAAATGACCGATGAAGAATTGGCAGAAATGGCGGCCAATCATCAAGCTGATCAGGCGGCTAAGGCTGCCGCCGATTTAGAAGCTGCACAAAAAATTGCAGATCGTGAAGCGGTTTTGCTACGCCTGGGCATGACATCGGATGAGGCCGCGTTATTTCTATGATTTCGCATAACGGTTGGCCTGCATCAAAAAATCGGCCCGAAATAGGCATTGAAGCGTTTTTGATTCCAGGCACAAAAATCAAATTGCATTGTGCCAAATCGGTTGCACCTTTATTGGTGGGATTTGCCGGCGAATTCCATGACCTGATTGAACCCATCGATGAAGGTGGCCTAGATGATTGGGGCTATTGTTTCCGAATGGTACGTGGCAGCACGGACAAACTGAGCAATCATTCAAGCGGAACCGCCATCGACCTAAATGCCACCCGTCACCCACTAGGCAAAATCGGGACATTCCCAAATGAGAAAGTTCCCATGATCCGAGCATTGGCCAAAAAATACGGTCTAATTTGGGGTGGAGATTACAAAAACAGAAAAGATGAAATGCATTTTGAAATCGCATTGACGCCGGCGAAAGTCGCTGCGCTAATCAAGAAACTGGAGATGTCCAAATGATCCAATTTAAAGCAATGGCGGCATCATGGTTGCGTTCATTTTTAGCCGCTGGACTGGCTGTGTACATGGCAGGCGTGACCGATCCTAAGGCGATTTTAATGGCTGGCCTTGCCGCCGTTGCCCCGGTGATTCTTAGGTACCTAAATCCCAACGATGCCGCATTTGGTAACAATGACAAATGACCGAAGCAATCGCCGCGATCGGATTGATCGCCGCTGCAACGATTTCGTCGATTGCCGCCATTTTCGCAGCTAAGGCCGAAAAGAATTCCAGGCCTGTATCAAATGGATTTGCCGACGGTATTCGCGGCGATGTACGGGAAATTCGTTCATTACTTATCGAGCATTTAAAGGATCATCCAAAGGCTTAGACACGCCGAAAATCAGGCGTGAATCTTGATTTTGTCGGTCCAATGCGTCACATTATCTCCAGGCAGACCAACCAACTGCCATCGGGAGAAAAAATGAGCATGGAACAAATCATTGGGTTCGCGGTTTTGGCCCAGTTATCAATCGGAACAATCCTGTATTCAATGGGGTATCGGGACGGCAAATCGGTGGGCTACCATCATGGCCGGTCAGTTGGCATGGCGTTGGGCAAATCTAAGGTGGCCAAATAATGTCATTCCTGGACCATTACGAAACCGTAAATCAAAAAGTCATCAGACTGCACGCAACCTATCCAACGAACCGCATCGAAACATCGATCATTGACTGGAACCCAGAAAAGGGTTACATCCTGATCGAGTGCCGAATCTTTCGTCATTATGAGGATGAGAAGCCAGCCGCGATCGATTATGCGCATGGCATGGTCACGGCTTACAACGTGCAAATGAAACGTTGGTACGTCGAGGATACGGTCTCATCAGCTATTGGCAGGGCCGCATCGGTGGTTTTGGGAACCGAGGAAAAGGCATCGAAAGAATCGATGATTCAGGTAGAGAATCTGCCTAAATCATTTATCGACGATGACCCATGGGCAAGGCCATTCAGCGAGGATGGGTTTTCTACGGCCTCCAGTGCCATCCAGGAGATCAAAACCCAACTAGGTGGGGAATTGGTCGGAGAAGCCCCAACGTGCGTCCATGGACACCGAATTTGGCGTGAAGGCACATCCGCAAAAACGGGTAAAGCCTGGGCCAATTACTCATGCACCGAGAAAAACAAAGCGACCCAATGCGGTCCCATTTGGTACGTACTAGCCAGCGATGGCCAATGGAAACCACAGGTGTGATCATGGGTGACATGGAAATGATCAAATTATCAACCGGCGAGAAAACTATATTTAAGGCCGATGGAACCGTGATTAAAGAATCAAATCCCATCACGATCGAATGGTGTGATCGATGCGAAATGTGGAAACCCCTGGAATTTGGTCGATACGTAACCGCCGACCAATTGCACCTAATTTGGGAATGTGCGGAGTGCAAATGATATTGGTGAAATTGACTCATGATCAGGAAATGGCGTGCGCTAAAGCTGCGCTGGAACGTGCCGTTGGTTCCGAAGGCTTAAAGGATTACGCCGTGCAAAAACTGAACCTGTTTCAGGACATTGCCCGGAGTAGTGAAGCCATCGGAGCCGAAAACGCGGTGGCTAAGTATTTCGGAATCGATGAATGGAAGGCCACGGTTAACACATTTAAAAATCAGGCCGATGTGGGCTGGAATCTGGAAGTTAAACACACACCATGGAAAGAAGGTTGCCTGATCCTGCGTGATCGTGACCGAGCTGATGACGTGGCCGTTTTGGTCACTGGCAATTCGCCGAATTACTACATCGTTGGATGGATTCCGATTGGCATGGCACGCAGACCATCCAGGCAACGCAGTGATGGCTCGTATTGGATCAATCCATCAGACTTAAACCCCATCGAGAATTTGAACAGGAGTATTTATGCGAGAAACTATCAGGCTTGATTGCCGGGTTGAAAAAAAATCAACCGATCATCAAATTGTAAAGGTGACGGACAATTTGCCACCATTCGTTCACTGCGTGGAATGCCTATCATGCGGCACATTAGGCATTGCCAGTTTCCAGGTTGATGATGCCGACCTATGAATTTAAATGCCCGGTCTGCTCAACAGTAAAGCCGGTCAAGGCTGGATTCGATGAGGATTTCACACCGCCTGGATGCCCTTATTGCATGGTTACCATGGAACGCATTTGGACGTCAACACCCATCCATTTCAAGGGTAAGGGGTGGGGTGGCGATAAATGATGCCTGTGGATAACCTGTGGACAACACGCCGAAGCCCCGTTCAACTTATCCACATTCTTGCAATGTATTTGACTCGTTCGGTACGCTGGACTCGCTTGAAGCAAGCCGGTGAGCCGGTTCGCTTGCTTAGGCGATTTCGGCTAGTGCCACCCTTGTGCCTAGTTCTAGGCTTGATCTCAGGACAAATGCAACCCGTTCACGCAGCTACTCAGACCGACTATCTCAAACTGTATGCACATTCAAGGATCATTGATTTCAAGCAATATCAATGCCTTGTCAAGATCATCACGAAAGAATCCAGGTGGAATCCTAATGCAGTAAATGGCAGTCATTACGGCTTAGGGCAAATGAAATCCCAATGGTATAGACGTCTTGACCCATTCAGGCAGATCGATGAAACGATCAGGTACATACGCCATCGTTATGGTTCAATGTGTAACGCATGGTCACATCATCAGGATAAGGATTGGTTCTAATGTCGAAGGCATGGAAGTCATCAGACCGAAAGGGATGGCGACGCATACGCGAAAGAATCCTGGCTCGTGATGGATATTGTTGCCAATCATGTGGTGAGAGTGAAGGACCAATGCACATCGATCACATTGTGCCTAAGAGACTGGGTGGAAGTGATTTGGAGGAGAATTTGCAGGTTTTGTGCAAATCATGCAATTTGCGTAAAGGTGGCAGTTTTTTTGAACACCCTTTAACACAG
>CALLKB010000053.1 GCA_938008575.1 uncultured Cytophagaceae bacterium
GTAACCCAAGCTCCAAATCGTATCTGTAAAAAGGTGATTGAATATTTTTCGCATATTTCAGAAAGCATCTTCGTCAATTATGTGCAAATTTGAGAAAATTTCGTCACTTATATCACAACATTGATGCACGACAAGAAAGTAATTGCCATTATTCCCGCTCGATTTGCTTCTACCCGTTTTCCTGGTAAACCTTTAGTTGATTTAGGTGGCAAACCGATGATACAGCGCACGTATGAACGCGTCATGGCTGTTCAGGGTTGGCGGCGTGTTGTCATTGCAACGGACGATTTACAGATAAAAGTGGTAGCGGAAGCTTTTGGAGCCGAAGTGATTATGACGCGTGCAGATCATGTTTCAGGTACAGATCGCTGTGCTGAAGTTCTCAGTAAATTGGGTGCTGATTTTGATTATGTAGTTAATATTCAAGGAGATGAACCCTTTATTGAGCCGGCCCAATTGCAAGAATTAGCTATTGGTTTTAAAACGAATGCGCCCATTTTGACGCTCATTAAACAAATTTCGGAAGTCGATACGCTTTTCTCGGTGAATACGCCGAAGGTTGTAATTAATCAAAAAGGAGAGGCTTTGTATTTTTCCCGACAAACCATCCCTCATCTACGTGGTATTGCTGAGCAAGACTGGCTTTCGAACCACCGATTTTTCAAACATATCGGTTTGTACGCCTATCGTGCTGATGTATTAATTGAATTAAGTCATTTGAAACCTAGCCCTTTGGAATTAGCTGAATCCCTGGAACAATTACGTTGGCTTGAAAATGGATATACAATTCAAACGATCGAAACGCAATTCGAAACCATGGGAATTGATACTCCGGATGATTTAGAAAAAATCAAAAAAATGGGTCTACTTTAAGGGGATTTCGGCTCAGATTTTAAGCCATTTGTGGTATATTTGCAGGATTATGCAGAAGCCATCTATATACGAACAATTACGCCAACGGATTTTAGTCCTGGATGGCGCAATGGGTTCATTGATTCAAGAATATAAGTTATCAGATGCCGATTATCGCGGTGATCGATTCAAGGATTTTCCACATGAGGTAAAGGGCAATAATGATTTGCTTTCCATTACCCGTCCAGATGTTATCAAGGAAATTCATGCCAAATATTTTGAAGCGGGTGCTGATATCGCGGAGACGAATACTTTTTCGGGTACTTCCATCGCGATGGCAGATTACCACATGGAGGATTTGGTCTATGAATTAAATTACGAATCTGCGAAAATTGCACGTGAGGTTGCCGATGAATTTACGGCTAAAACGCCTCATAAGCCGCGTTACGTGGCGGGATCTATTGGACCAACCAACCGTACACTTTCGTTATCGCCGGATGTGAATGATCCGGGTTATCGTGCCGTTACCTTTGATGAATTAGTAGAAGCATATACGGAGCAAG
Source organism: uncultured Cytophagaceae bacterium (assembly GCA_938008575.1). Lineage (GTDB taxonomy): Bacteria > Bacteroidota > Bacteroidia > Cytophagales > Spirosomataceae > Aquirufa > Aquirufa echingensis. The sequence goes on from CALLKB010000053.1 coordinate 1,416, forward strand.
TGCGTGGATTAGTCGACGGTGGAGCTGATGTTTTATTGGTCGAAACCGTTTTTGATACGCTTAACGCCAAAGCAGCGCTTTTTGCTATTGATGAGTTTTTCAAAACAAACCCGAGTAAACCTTATTTGCCTGTCATGGTTTCAGGAACCATCACAGATGCTTCAGGTCGGACGCTTTCAGGCCAAACGACGGAAGCATTTTTGACTTCTATTTCGCACATGCCATTGATGTCAGTGGGCTTAAACTGTGCGCTTGGAGCGGATTTAATGCGTCCTTATGTCAAGACTTTAAACGATAAATCACCATTTTACGTTTCTGCTCACCCGAATGCAGGTCTGCCGAATGAAATGGGGGAATACGATCAGAGCCCTGAACAAATGGCTGTGGTGATTGAGGACTTTTTACAAAATGGTTTTGTCAATATTATTGGTGGATGTTGTGGAACGACGCCTGCGCACATTCGAGCAATTGCCGAAGTGGCAGCTAAATATGCACCGCATCAATTGCCTGTTAGTGGTCATAATCAAAAGCTTTCAGGTTTAGAGCCTTTGGAAATTACCGCATTGACCAATTTTGTCAATGTAGGTGAGCGTTGCAACGTAACGGGTTCCAAGAAATTTGCACGATTGATACGTGAAGAGAATTTCGAAGAAGCTATTGCTGTTGCTCGGGAGCAAGTAGATGGAGGTGCACAAATTTTGGACATTAACATGGATGAGGGGATGATTGATGGCGTGAAAATGATGCCACAATTCTTGAATTTGTTGATGGCAGAGCCTGATATCGCACGTTTACCGATCATGATTGACTCCTCTAAATGGGAGGTAATCGAAGCTGGGTTGAAATGTGTGCAAGGTAAATCGGTGGTTAATTCCATTTCCCTGAAGGAAGGTGAGGCCCGATTTATTGAATTAGCTAATAAAGTGAAACAATACGGTGCCTCGGTTGTGGTCATGGCATTTGACGAAGCTGGTCAGGCAGATTCTTATGAGCGTCGCATCGAAATTTGTGAAAGAGCGTATCGGATTTTGGTGGATGAAGTAGGTTTCCCTGCAGAAGACATCATTTTCGACCCCAATATTTTAACAGTTGCCACGGGAATCGATGAGCATAATAATTATGCCAATGATTTTATCAAAGCAACGAAATGGATTAAAGACAACCTTCCACTAGCCAAAGTATCGGGTGGAGTTTCAAATATTTCCTTCTCTTTCCGCGGTAATGAACCGGTTCGAGAGGCGATGCATACCGTCTTTTTATATCACGCAATCAAAGCGGGTATGGATATGGGTATCGTGAATGCAAGCCAATTAGGCGTTTATGATCAAATCGAACAACCGCTTCGTGATTTGTGCGAGGATGTTTTGTTGAATCGCAATGCCGAGGCAACGGAGAAGTTGGTGAATTTTGCTGAGACAGTTAAGTCAGTTGGCAAAGAAGCTGTCGTTGATGATGCATGGCGTTCATTGCCTGTGAACAAGCGTTTGGAACATGCTTTAATCAAAGGTTTAACTGAATTTATTGATGAAGATGTGGAGGAAGCGCGCCAATTAGTTGAGCGTCCCATTCAGGTGATTGAAGGTCCGTTAATGGATGGTATGAACGTTGTGGGTGACTTGTTTGGTGAAGGGAAAATGTTCTTGCCTCAAGTGGTGAAATCGGCGCGTGTCATGAAAAAGGCCGTTGCTTATTTATTGCCTTTTATTGAAGCGGAAAAGCAAGGAGGCGAGAGTTCTTCTGCGGGTAAAATCCTTTTAGCTACGGTTAAAGGGGATGTTCATGATATTGGTAAAAACATCGTTGGTGTTGTTTTAGCTTGTAATAATTATGAGGTTATTGACATCGGTGTGATGGTTTCTTGCGAGAAAATTTTGGCCGCAGCGAAAGAACACAATGTTGATATCATTGGATTATCGGGCTTGATTACGCCATCTTTAGATGAGATGGTTTATGTTGCCAAAGAAATGGAACGTCAAGGGTTCAAAGTGCCTTTGTTGATTGGTGGCGCTACGACTTCACGTATCCATACTGCAGTGAAAATTGATCCACATTACAGTGGACCGGTTATTCACGTGTTGGATGCTTCTCGTTCGGTACCTGTAGCTGGCCGATTATTGCAAAGTGATTTGACTTCGCAAGAAATCTTCAACGAGATTAAGCAGGAATATGCGGAATTGAGGGTTTCGCATGCAGCACGCCAACAAGAGAAAAACTATTTGTCGATTGAACAAGCGCGTCAAAAGCCATCTGGGATCGATTGGACTGGGTTCAAAGCCTCTAAGCCAAGCTTCTTAGGTGTGAAATATTTCCAAGATTATGATTTAGCCGAAATCGCGAAGTATATCGATTGGACTCCGTTCTTCTCCACTTGGCAATTGTCGGGCAAATACCCTCGCATTTTCGAAAATGAGACCATCGGTCAAGAAGCAAGAAAATTATTCAATGATGCGCAAACCTTATTGAAGGAAATTATTGACAATAAATTATTGACAGCTAAAGCCGCTTTAGGCTTTTTCCCAGCGAATAGTTTTGGGGATGATATCGTTTTGCATGATATCGTTGAAAAAGTTAAAGAAGTTCCATGTGACAAACATGGTGTTCATACGCATATCGAATATGATGTCATTCGTAAGGATGAAACATCGGATTCTAGTGCTTGGTTACATCATTTACGCCAACAAGGTCAGAAGTCGGCAAGTCTGCCAAATCGTTGTTTGAGTGATTTTGTTGCTCCTTTACAAAGTGGCGAGACGGATTATGTAGGGGCATTTGCTGTTACAACAGGTGTGGGCATTGAAGTGTTGTTGGAACGCTTTGAGAAGCAGCATGATGATTATAATTCGATTATGGTGAAGGCCTTGGCGGATCGTTTAGCGGAAGCATTTGCTGAATTGTTGCATGCGCGCGTTCGTAAGGAGTTTTGGGCATATGCGGCAGAAGAAAACCTCTCGAATGAGGAAATGATTTCGGAGAAATACCAAGGGATTCGTCCGGCACCCGGTTATCCGGCTTGTCCAGATCATACGGAAAAGAAACGCTTATTTGAATTGTTGGACGCTGAAAAGCAATTAGGGATTGAATTGACGGAAAGTTATGCGATGCACCCAGCTTCTTCGGTATCCGGTTTCTATTTCTCTCATCCGGAAAGTACGTATTTTGGTTTAGGTAAAATTGCCAAAGACCAAGTCTTGGATTATGCTGCTCGTAAAGGAATGCCTATAGAGGAGATTGAGCGGTGGTTGAGTCCCGTTTTAACCTATGATGTTTAAGATTACATGACAAAAATTACCGAATATTTAGCAGCGGCAAAGGGCAAAACCCTCTTTTCAATCGAGATTATTCCACCGATGAAAGGCCAACATTTGGGTGAGCTTGTTTCGCACATTGAGCCTTTGATGGAGTTTAATCCTCCATTTATTGAGGTGACTTATCATCGGGAGGAATACATCGAGAAAATGATGGATGGAATATTGAAACGTATCCCGATTCGCAAGCGTCCGGGTACACTCGGAATTTGTGCAGCTATTATGCAGAAATTTAAGGTTGAGGCGGTTCCACATGTTATTTGTGGTGGTTTTACCAAAGAAGAAACTGAAGATTTCCTAATCGATTTACATTACTTGGGAATTGAAAATGCATTAGTGCTTCGTGGAGATCAGGAAAAAGGGGAAGAGCGTTTTATTCCTAAGCCAGGTGGTCATGCCTATGCAAATGAATTGGTGGCGCAGGTTCATGCCATGAATCAAGGGATTTTATTGCATGAAGAGACAGAGTCTTTGCCGACCAATTTCTGTATTGGGGTTGCGGCCTATCCTGAAAAGCATTTCGAGGCAGTTTCGTTGGAAGAAGACATGCGCTATCTGAAACAAAAAGTAGATGCGGGAGCTGATTACATTGTGACACAAATGTTCTTCAACAATCAACATTACTTTGATTTTGTAGATAAATGTCGGGCCATGGATATCCAAGTGCCCATTATCCCTGGTTTAAAGCCTTTAGCAACAGCACGTCAATTGGATATTTTACCTGAAATATTCCATTTAGAGATGCCTGAGGCTTTGGCCACTGAGGCAAAAAAATGTGCTAACAATGCAGCAATTAAGCAAGTTGGCATTGAATGGGCGGTTCAACAAGGCAAAGAATTAATACAAGCGGGAGTTCCAGCCTTGCATTTCTATACGATGAGTAAGTCGGACAGTGTGCATGCCATTGCATCGAAATTGTTCTAGCTAACATGTTTCCAGTTTTCACCTTTTTTGATGCGCGTTACCTGGGTTGAGGTTATGCCGAATTGCTTGGCAATCATTTTGGGCCGACTTTTTCCAGAAAGTAACATCTGCTTAATGATTTTAACTTTTCCTGGGTTGAGTTTGTAGTGGCGCCCGGTAAGCGGCTTACGTTTGTTTATATTTGCCGGATTTCGCTTATTATGCTCCGTTAGTTCCGCGCGCGTCACCCATTGCAGGTTCTCAGCTATATTATTCAATTTATCGTAGTCCTTGTGGATGACAAATTGATTTTCTGTGGATTTAAGGCTCACGAAATGTAATGCCACTAGTTTATGTATGTAAAAATTAACATGTTCGGAGCCAATTCGGATATTCAGCGTTCGATATCCTTGTATACTCGACCCTTGCAGGATTTTTTGATTCCGGTTTCGGATTCTTCCAAAATTTGAAATTTGATAGGTTTGATCGGTCGGAATAGGCAGTTTAATAAACGCCCATTTTTCCGTCCAGGGAGATGGAGGTAGCATTTGATATAGATTAGTGGTTGTTATTGCGTGTCAAGCTACGCTAAAAACGCGAGATATTTTATTAATATTGTACCAATAAACTGATAATATGCGCGTCTTAGTTTACGGTGCTTCCACAAATCCAGCTCGATATGCCTATATCGCAACAAACTTATTGTTGGAGAAAGGGCATGAAGTGTTTTTGGTTGGGATAAAAAAAGGGGAGGTTGCTGGGATTTCGATTCAACAAAATCAACCGATCATTCCTGCAATTGATACAGTGACTTTGTACGTGGGGCCAGCGCACCAACAAGATTTGTTGGCCTATATTCGTCAATTAAGCCCCAAGCGCGTAATCTTTAATCCGGGTACAGAAAACCCGACTTTGATGACTGAAATGAGTAAATTGGGTATTGATGTAGAAGAGGCCTGCACGCTTGTGATGCTGCATACAGGCCAATTCTGATTTAGATCGCTGTTAGCGTAAATTCGAATTCTTCCATAATAAGGTTTGCCAATAATTTCTTACAAGCCTCTGTTACAATTTCATTCGCCGCCGCTTCAGTTGCTGCTTCTAATTGCAAAGTGATGTGCTTTCCGATACGAACATCAGCTACTTGCGTGATATTTAAGTTTTGTAAGCCTATACGAACTGCTTTTCCTTGTGGGTCAAGAATTTCTTTTTGTGGCATTACATTGATTTCGGCGATGAATTTCATTTTTGAAAGGATTTATTTAACGAAAGAATACCTGATAAAGCAATATAGGATATTACCAAAACAGGGAAAGCTGCAAATTTAAACATTACTAGCATAGCAACGCAATAAATTAAGAATAAGTATCGACTTTGATTGTCGGCCCAACTCCAAGTCTTGAATTTAAAAGCCATCAGAGGTAACTCAGATACCAACAGATAACTCATCAAAATGCTGTAGATCAAAAGGCCTTTGTAATGTAAAATGTAGGCCGAGTATTCGGGTTGGAAATGTAAAATGAGTGGCAGTGACGCAACAAGTAGTCCGTTTGCCGGTGTAGGTACTCCAATAAACGAGTCGGTTTGTCTAGTGTCAATGTTGAATTTGGCTAATCGATAAGCCGACATTAATGCCAATGAAAATACCATAAACGGCTTGTAGAATCCGAGTGGACCCACTGTGCATTGGGCACCACAGCTTTGCTCCACTAAATTGTATAGCATAAAGCTGGGTAGGACGCCAAAAGAAACCATGTCGGCCAAGGAATCTAGCTCCTTGCCTAATTCAGAATAGGCATGTAATAATCGAGCAAGAAAACCGTCTAGAAAATCACAGATCAAGGAAATGAAAATGCAATACGATGCAAACAACAAATTGCCTTGCATGACAAAATACAAACCCATGCAACCTGCTAAGAGATTTCCTAAGGTTAATAAATTAGGGATTTCCTTTTTCATGCTTTGACAAATGGATTAGCTGTTTTTTCTTCTTCGATACGTGTAGAAGGACCATGACCCGGAAATACCACAGTTTCTCCAGGCAAGGTATATAGTTGTGTTCTGATGCTATTTACTAGGTCTGCGTGATTGCACAAAGGGAAATCTGTCCGACCAATACTTCGTTTGAACAATACATCTCCACCAAATACCCATCCCATGGATGCTTCATAAAAGGCAACATGCCCAGGTGCGTGACCAGGGACAAATAGAACCATGAAGTTCATTTCGCCTATTTGGATTTGTTCATCATTGATAAACCAACGGTCTACTTCGGCCATTTGGAAATGGGGGAATCCATAGACTTGTGCACGATTCGATGCATCCTCCAACAAGGGTTTGTCTAAAGGATGTAGGCAAAATGGAATCTGGTAGGTTTGTTGGAAGTAAGCAACACCCAGCAGGTGGTCAATGTGTGCGTGTGTGTTTAAGATATATTGAAGCTTAATTCCTTTTGATTCGATGAAATCATGCAATTCTTTTCGTTCATCATAGGTATAGCAACCTGGGTCAATGATAACACCCATTCCGGCATCATCCCACACCAAATAGGAGTTCTCTTGGAAAGGATTGCAGGTAAAGGATTTTTGATGAATCACGAAAAAATATTTTGGTGCAAATTACGAATTTTATGAGCGTCCCAATAGAAAGATGCAGGGTTTTTTGTGTAGATCAGGCTTTTCCTCCGACCACTGTTTCAAGGTTTTCGTTTGTGTAAATCCTGTTGAATCTTGAATATTACACCCTATTGCTAATAATTGATTTCCAGGTAATTGTTGGATTAAATCCTCTAACATCGCATTATTACGGTATGGCGTTTCGATGAAGAGTTGGGTTTCTCCCAATTTCTCCACATCTTTTTGTAGTATTTCGATTCTTCGTATTCTAGCTGCGCGATCGATGGGTAAATAGCCATGAAAGCGAAACATTTGGCCCGAAAAGCCAGATGCCATTAATGCGAGTAGGATAGAAGAGGGGCCAACCAGAGGTAGAACTTCGATGCCCTTTTCCTGTGCGATGGCTACGGCTAAGGCACCGGGATCTGCTACACCTGGGCAACCTGCTTCCGAAATGACACCGATGTAATCAACGGAATTGTATTTGTTGAAAAAGTCAGAAACCGTTTTTCTGTCGGTATCCTTATCTAATATTTCAAACGTTAGCTCATCGATCTGAATGCCTAGTTTTAATTCGCTAATAAACCTGCGGGCCGTACGGACGTTTTCAACTAGAAAATGCTTGCAATGAAATACGGCTTGACGAACTTCCTCAGGGAGCACTTGTGCAGCTGTTTGTTCTGCAATGGGGCAAGGGATGAGCACTAATTTCATAGAATCTCTTTTAATGCTTGAACGAAAGCTTCCGGTTGATCTGCTTGAACCCAATGGCCTGCATTCGGTATTTCGATTAATTCAAAGTTGGGGAAAATCTCCGCAATGTAGCGTTCATCCTCCGGTTGAATATAATGCGAATTCCCTCCTTTGATAAAATAGGTGGTTGTTTCGCATGCATTTTTAACGAACAATTCATGTCCTACCACATCAATGTTTTTGGTAATGACAGCTAAGTTGATGCGCCAAGTAAATTGGCCATCAGCGTTTCTATATAAATTCTTGAGTAAAAATTGGCGAACCCCTTCATTTTCCTCGAAGCGCTTCATATGATCATTGGCATCATTTCTCGATTGAATTGCTTGCAGGTCTACTGAATTTAATCCAGCCAAAATTTGTGTATGGTGTACTGGGTAAAATTTAGGAGCAATATCCACTACGATGATTTTTTGCGCGATTCCAGGATAATTTAGACCAAATTGCATAACCGTTTTTCCACCCATGGAATGCCCGATGATGATGGGATTTTCTAAAGCATGATCTTCAATAAACTCCATTAAATCGGCTGCCATGACCTGGTAGTCAAATTCCTCCGACCAGGGGGATTGACCATGGTTACGCTGGTCTAACAAGAAAACGCGGTTGGTTTCAGCAAAAGCTTTGGCAATGCCAAGCCAGTTGTCTGATGTACCAAAAATTCCATGTAAGATGATGATCGGTGTACCCGTTGTTCCAACGGTGCGTGAAAATAGTTTCATTAGGCTAAATAAATGGCTTTTTCTTGTGCTTCAATCAATTCTCCAATCGGGCTTAATTCAAAGCCTTGTGATCTGGCAAAAGTTTCAAATTCAGATGTATGTGAAGCGTCAATGGCAATTAACAGGCCGCCTGAAGTTTGCGGATCAGCACCTATAAATCGTTGGCGCTCGTTGATCTCGTCGCTTAGTCGGTGACCGTAGCTCGCCAAATTTCTCGAAGTTCCACCTGGAAAGCATTTTTGGTCTAAATAGCTATGTATATTAGGAAGTAAGGGAAGTGTATCAAATTGAATTTTTGCACTCAGTCCAGAACCATCCGCCATTTCCACCAAATGGCCAAATAATCCAAAACCAGTCACATCCGTTAGTGACTTTACATAAGTTAATGGCCCGAGTTTCTCCCCGAAAGAATTTAGTGTGCTCATTTGTTTAACCGCGCGCGCTAAATCTTCAGGGCTAACGATTCCGCGCTTTTGGCCTGTGGATAGAATCCCGACGCCTAAAGGTTTCGTAAGATAGAGTTTACATCCTTTCGTTGCTGTATCGTTTTGTTTTAATTCGGCTTTTTTAACTTTTCCCGTGACTGCTAATCCGAAAATAGGTTCAGGGGAATCGATGGAATGACCTCCAGCTAAAGGAATACCCGCTTCTGCGCAAGCTGCTCGGCCGCCTTCTAATACTTGTGCTGCGATTTCGGGGGCTAATTTATCGACAGGCCAACCAAGAATCGCAATGGCTAACAGGGGAGTGCCACCCATGGCATAAATATCTGAAATGGCATTTGTAGCGGCAATTTTTCCAAAATCAAACGGATCATCCACGATTGGCATGAAAAAATCGGTGGTAGAAATCACTGCTTCACCATTCTGCCAGTCGAAAACAGCGGCATCGTCTCTACTTTCGTTTCCTACTAATAGGAGTGGGTGGTGTTTCTTGGGTGTATCTGATTTTAGGATGGTGTCTAAAATTTGCGGTGAAATTTTACATCCGCAACCTGCTCCATGTGAAAAGGCTGTTAATTTAATGGGTTCCTCGCTATTGTGCATATTTGAATAAATCTTAGGCAAAATTATTCTTTAAATAGTTAAAAATTATCTTTCTGTTAAATTTAAAATGTTTTTAGGACTAATCTAGGGTCGCATCATGCGAATAGGTAAATTTAATATGTCTTTAATACTAAATATCAAAGGGTTAAAGGGGAGATGGGGTCAAATCCTTTTCGAGTATTTTTGGAGTATTTGATTTTTTAGGTTTATTTTGTGGCTTAATTCTTCAATTTCAATTATAACTAAATTCCAAATTTATGCAGAGAAGATTTATTACTCAATCTGTGTTATTAGGAGCATTTTTTATGCTTTTGATGGCATTACCCATTGGGCAAGTGTTTGCACAGGGTTCTACCACTTCCGCGTTAGCGGGTAGTGTTGTTGATGAAAAGGGTGAAGGCTTACCGGGAGCAACGGTAATTGCTGTTCACGAACCTACAGGTTCACGTTATGGTGCGTCTACACGTGCTGACGGTCGTTACAACATCGTAAACATGCGTGTGGGTGGCCCATACAAAGTTTCAGTAACTTTCGTAGGTTACAAAGAGGCTGTTCAATCGGGTATTGTTTTGACTTTGGCTTCAGAGCTTCGTCAAAATTTCAAGTTAGAGGTTAATCAATCTCAATTGGAAGAAGTTAAAGTTGTTGCGTCTCGTTCATCTGTGATTAACTCAGGTCGTACAGGTGCTGCTACAACGGTTTCTAACAATTCAATTACGACATTGCCTACGTTGAACCGTTCATTAGGTGATTTTGCTCGTTTGGATCCACGTGCAAATGGTTTGAACTTTGCCGGACGTAATGCATTGTATAACAACGTTACAGTTGATGGAGCATTCTTTAACAATGCTTTTGCATTATCACCAACTATCGGTGGACAAGCTGGTGCATCTCCAATTTCAGTTGATGCGATTGATCAATTCCAAGTAATCATTGCTCCTTATGACGTACGTCAAGGGATGGCTACTGGTGCGAACATCAACGTAGTAACGAAATCAGGTACAAACAATTGGACAGGTTCAGGATACTATTTTGGAACTGACCAAGGTTTGGTAGGTAACAAAATTGGTGATGTTGTTAACCAATATGGAACATTTGCTCGTGGCCAATTCGGTGCACGTGTAGGTGGAGCGATCATCAAAAACAAATTGTTTATTTTCGGTTCATATGAGCAAGAAGCTCAAACAGATCCAGGTTCTAACTACGTTGCAAAGCGTACTGGTACTGAGCCAAATGCCTCATTAGCTACAGCGGCTGATTTAGATCGTTTGAAGGATTTCTTGAAAACGAAATACAATTACGATCCAGGTGCTTATGAGAATTACAACAAAGAGAAGTTTTCTCAAAAAGCTAATTTACGTTTAGACTGGAATATCTCTGATAAGCACAAATTGAATTTCAAGTATAACTACTTACGTTCTTATGCAGATATTTCACCTTCTAGCTCAGGCTCATTGTCGGGTGGACGTAACCCATCTGCTACAACCTTACCTTTCCAAGGTTCATTATATCGTATCAACAATAACTTAGACTCGTACATCGCTGAGTTAAACTCAACGTTCTCGAATTCAGTTTCAAACAACTTTACAGTTGGTTATACAGCAATGCGTGACTTCCGTCAATCGCCAGTAAATGACAGCCCATTTCCAACAGTTGATATTGCAAATAACAACTCGACAGAATTAACTGCATTTGGTTATGAGCCATTCTCGGCGAATAACATTTTGGATTCTGATATTTTCCAAATCTCAGATAACTTAACAATTTACAAAGGAAAGCACGTTTATACGTTTGGTGCTGCATTAGAAGCTAACTCATTCCGTAATGGTTTTGCTCCTAACTATTATGGTGGTTTCCAATTTAAATCAATTGATGACTTTATTAAATCCGCAAGTGGGGATTTAACTGTTGCTCCGATGCGTTATGCGGTGCAATGGTCGAACTATGCTGAATTTCCGTTTGCTGAAATGAAGGGTACCACATTCTCAATTTATGGTCAAGATGAGATCACAGCTGCGAAAGGATTGAAGTTAACTTTTGGACTTCGTGCTGATGGTACTTCATTCCCTGAGTTTACAGAAGCGAAATACAACAATTCGTATGTACCAGCATTGACTTTCCGTGATGGTGTTAAATTGTCGACAAACAAATTCCCAGAAACAACAGTATTGTGGTCTCCACGTTTCGGATTTAACTGGGATGTGAAAGATGACAAAACAACCCAAATCCGTGGTGGTTTAGGTATCTTCTCGGGTCGTGTACCTTA
>CALLKB010000054.1 GCA_938008575.1 uncultured Cytophagaceae bacterium
GTCGACGTTGAGAAATTGATCACCTTAGGTATCAACATCCTTTTTCAATCGGTCATTGCCTTGGTATTCATCTCCGTTTATGCCTTTTCTGTGCATTGGATGGTCATGCCCTTGTTTCTCGTTACGGGTCCATTGATTGCCTGGGTTTCTTCTGTATTAAGTAAGAAAATCAAAGTCATTCAAATTGAAATTGTTAAGGAATCGACTGGTTTAGCGGGTTCTACAACTGAATCTTTGCGCAATATCGAATTGGTGAAATCACTTGGTTTGGCCGAGCAAGAAATTGCCCATTTGAATGCAACCACAGAGAAAATTCTTAAGTTGGAGCTGAAAAAAGTACGTTACGTGCGCTCCATGGCTTTTGTGCAAGGAACATGTGTTAACTTGCTTCGCATGCTCATGGTGGTTGTCTTGATTTATTTAATATACAAGGGCCAAATCACCATCGGTCAATTTTATTCGTTGAACATCTATTCGTTCTTCCTATTCAATCCTTTACAGGAAATTGGGAATGTGGTAAATACCTTCCGCGAAGCTGAGGTGTCGCTTCAGAATTTTGAAACCATCTTGTCGATTCCTGGTGAGAAGAAGCCGGAAAATCCAAAGGCAATTACACACATTCAGGATTTGACATTTGATCATGTGTCCTTCCAACATCAATCCGCGACCCAAGAAGCATTATCTGATATCTCTTTCCAAGTCAAAGGTGGAGAGACGATTGCTTTTGTGGGACCTTCGGGTGCAGGTAAATCGACCTTAGTGAAATTGTTGGTAGGCCTTTACCGACCTAAAAAAGGACAGGTCTTCTACAATGGCGAAGCGGGCGATGCGATTGATTTTGATCAATTGCGCAAGAAAATTGGCTTTGTAACCCAGGATACACAATTGTTTTCAGGCTCTATTCGTGAAAATTTATTGTTCGTCAATCCCAATGCGACTGATGCGCAATGCATGGAGGTGTTGGAAAAAGCAGCATGCCAAAGTTTATTAGCCCGTGCCGACAAGGGCTTAGATTCATTAATTGGTGAAGGAGGGGTAAAAGTATCGGGTGGCGAAAAGCAACGTTTGAGTATTGCACGTGCTCTTTTGCGCGATCCCAATTTGCTTGTTTTCGACGAAGCGACTTCTGCCTTGGATTCCTTAACGGAAGAAGAGATTTCGGAGACAATTCGAGCGGTTTCGCAAGCATCAGAACATTTGACTATCTTGATTGCGCACCGTTTATCTACCATCATGCATGCAACACGTATTTATGTGTTGGAAAAAGGTAAGGTGGTCGAATCGGGGAATCATGATAGTTTGCTGGCCGACAAAGGTTTATACTATGCCATGTGGCGTCAGCAAGTAGGGGAAAACAAATAATTTATTTTGTAATTCCTTGATTGGCCATATATTGTTTGGCAATCCTTTGGCTTGAACAAATAGGATTGCGTATATTTGTTGTTTGTAAAAATTTACTCGTATGTCATTAAATAAATTCTCAAGAACACTTACACAAGAAGTGACAAATCCGGCGGCGAAAGCGATGCTTTATGGCATTGGATTGACTCCAGAGGATATGAACAAAGCTCAAATCGGTATCGCAAGTACAGGTTATGAGGGTAATCCGTGTAATATGCACCTGAATGGTTTATCTGTTCATGTGAAGAAAGGGATTCAAGAGAATGGCATGGTGGGCTTGATTTTTCACACCATTGGCGTTTCGGATGGTATGACAAACGGGAACGATGGAATGAGTTATTCCCTGCCTTCACGTGATATTATCGCAGATTCCATTGAAAATGTTGTGGGTGCGCAATGGTATGATGGCGTGATTGCTGTTGTAGGTTGTGACAAAAATATGCCTGGAGCTATGATGGCTTTGGCACGTGTGAACCGACCAGGTATGTTGGTTTATGGCGGAACCATTCGTTCGGGCTCTTATAAAGGCGAGAAATTAGATATCGTTTCTGCTTTTGAAGCCTTAGGGAAGAAATATGCAGGAAACATTTCTGATGAAGATTATGAAGGTGTAATTCGTAATTCGATTCCGGGTCCTGGCGCTTGTGGTGGTATGTACACAGCGAATACGATGGCTTCTTCGATGGAGGCTATGGGTTTAGTTTTACCAAATTCATCCACGTATCCAGCGACGCACGAAGGCAAAAAAGCCGAGTGTTTGGCGATTGGTGCGGCGATGAAGGTGTTATTAGAGAAAAATATTTGTCCACGTGACATCATGACACGCAAATCATTCGAGAATGCGATGACTGTCGTAATGGCTTTGGGCGGAAGTACAAATGCAGTTTTACACTACCTGGCGATTGCACACTCGGCTGGGGTTGAATTTAGTTTGAAAGATATTCAAGCGATTTCAGATCGTACGCCTTTGTTGGCCGATTTGAAACCGTCTGGAAAATACTACATGGAAGATGTGTTGGCGATTGGAGGAATGCCAGCCATTTTGAAATACCTTTTACAGGAAGGCTTCTTGCATGGTGATTGCATGACGGTGACTGGAAAGACGATGGCTGAGAATTTAGCTGATGCGCCGGATTTGAATTTTGAGACACAAAAAATTGTGTACCCGATTTCGAATCCGATGAAGCCAACGGGCCACTTGCAAATTTTGTATGGCAATTTGGCCACAGAAGGAGCAGTAGCTAAGATTACAGGAAAAGAGGGTGAGCGTTTTGAGGGAATTGCCAAAGTTTGTGAACGCGAGGAAGAGGTGATGGAATTCTTGTCAAAAGGAGAAATTAAAGCGGGTCATGTTGTCGTTATTCGTAACGAAGGCCCGAAAGGGGGGCCAGGAATGCCAGAAATGTTGAAGCCAACTTCTGCTTTGATGGGAGCTGGATTAGGTAATTCAGTAGCAATGATCACAGATGGTCGTTTCTCTGGTGGTACCCATGGATTTGTGGTAGGCCACGTTACGCCGGAAGCACAAGAAGGTGGAAATATCGGTTTGGTAAAAGATGGTGACAAGATTACTATCGATGCGGTTGATAACAAAATTATCTTGCATGTATCCGATGAAGAATTAGCAGAACGCCGGAAAGCTTGGAAACCACGTGTTTCTCCGCATACATCAGGAGTTTTGCGTAAGTATATTAAGAATGTTGCCTCAGCCAGCCAAGGTTGTGTAACAGATTTGTAAAAAATCAACAATTCAATTTTTTTCTAAAGCATGAAGGCTTAAATTAGCTATTCGTTTTAGATAGAGACAAAATAGTAAAAGACCATGGGACAAACCCAAACCCAACCCGCTGATTCAAAACAACCCGAGCAGAAGAAATTCTTGACCGGGGCACAGGCTATTATGGAGTCGTTGGTCGCGCAAGGGGTTACAACTATTTTCGGATACCCAGGTGGGGCCATTATGCCTACTTATGATGCTTTATATGATTATCAAGATCGTTTAAAGCATATTTTGGTGCGTCATGAACAAGGTGCAGGACATGCTGCACAAGGTTATGCCCGAATGCTAAATAAGGCGGGTGTTTGCATGGTGACTTCAGGTCCGGGTGCAACCAATTTAATTACGCCGATTGCCGATGCGATGTTGGATTCAACTCCTTTGGTATGTATTGTAGGCCAAGTAAAAGGAAATTTATTAGGAACGGATGCTTTTCAAGAATGTGATTTGATTGGTATTTCCATGCCGGTGACCAAATGGAATTACCAGGTGATGGATCCGAATGAGATTCCAGAAATCATTGCAAAAGCATTTTACATTGCAGAATCTGGCCGACCAGGTCCTGTATTAATTGATATTACGCGTACGGCTCAATCAGAAATGATGACCGAGCCATTCGAATATAAACCTTGTACGTCGATTATTTCGTACAAACCACGCGTGGAGCCGAAACCAGAACATGTGGAGGCCGCTGCTAAATTGATTAATGCAGCCAAGAAACCGTATATTTTAGCAGGCCATGGTGTGTTAATTGCTGGTGCGGAGGCGGAACTAAATGCCTTAGTTGATAAGGCAGGTATCCCAGTTGCGACAACGCTTTTGGGCATGTCGGCGATGGATGCTGATCATCCGATGTATGTGGGCTGGCCAGGTATGCACGGAAATTATGGTGCGAATGTTTTGACGAATTCATGTGACGTATTGATTGCGATTGGAATGCGTTTTGATGACCGTATTACGGGAGATTTAGCGACTTATGCAAAACAAGCGAAAGTAGTTCATATAGAGATTGATCCTGCGGAAGTAGATAAAAACGTGAAAGCGGATGCCCCTGTTGTGGGTGATGCAAAAGCAGCCTTACAAGCATTGTTGCCTTTAATTAAGCCAGCGGAGCACTTGGAATGGCGTGCAGAGTTTGATTATTACTTCAAAGAAGAGCATGAGAAAATTACCCTGAAAGATGTTTTCCATGAAGGAGATCAAATTAAAATGGGTGAGGCGATTGCGATGATGTCCGACAAAACGAAAGGAGAAGCGGTTGTGGTGACGGATGTAGGCCAACATCAGATGGTGACGAACCGTTATTATCGATTTAAGAAAAGAAATTCGATTGTCACTTCAGGTGGCGCAGGAACCATGGGCTTTGCCTTGCCAGCGGCATTCGGTGCGAAAGTTGCCGTGCCAGAACGTGAAGTTGTGGCAGTGATTGGTGATGGTGGCTTTCAAATGACTTTACAAGAATTAGGAACCATTGCCCAAAGTAAACTTCCTGTTAAGATTATCATTTTGAATAATAACTTCTTAGGTATGGTTCGCCAGTGGCAAGAGCTATTCCATGCGCGTCGTTATTCATTTGTTGAATTAGAAAATCCAGATTTTATTACGATTGCCAAAGGTTTTGGAATTCCAGGCCATACGGTATCTGATCGTAATTTATTGAGTGAGTCTTTGGATACCTTATTGAATTCAGAGACCCCTTATTTATTGGAAATTGTTTGTGAAAAAGAAGGGAATGTATTCCCGATGGTGCCTGCGGGCAGTACTGTAACCAACGTAAGGCTCGAGTAATATGTTGATAAATTATACACTTTCGGTATTTACTACCAATACGGTCGGTTTGTTAAATCGAATCACAATCATCTTCACGCGTCGTCGCTTGAATATTGAGAGTTTGACGGTTTCGGAAACGGAGCGTCGTGGCGTTTCGCGCTTCACGATTGTGATTCGTAGCGAAAATCGGGATGTCGTGGAAAAGTTAGTGCGTCAAATCCGTAAGGTGACGGACGTTTTAGCGGTATATGGCTATTTGGATGATGAAATTATTTTCAATGAAGTGGCCTTGTTTAAGTTGGCAACCCCCCTTGGTGGCGAGCCGATTGACGTGAAAACGATCAATTTAGATTGGAATGCAAAAGTGGTTCATTGGGGTTTGGAATATGTTGTGGTGGAGAAAAATGGAACCGAAGAAGAATTAGGAGAATTTTATAACTACTTGAAAAAGTGGGAAATTTTAGAGTACATCAAATCTGGTCGGATTGCCGTAGGTAAAACTGAAAAAGGTTTGGTTGAATTTCTTCCCGAGGGTAATTGGGAAATCGTATAGTATAATCGTAAGTAAATAAATTAAACAACAACAAAACATGGCAAAGATTAATTTCGGAGGAGTTGTAGAGGACGTAGTAACAAGAGAAGAGTTTCCATTAGAGAAAGCTAGACAAGTATTGGCTGATCAAACGATCGCAGTAATTGGTTACGGCGTGCAAGGTCCAGGCCAAGCATTGAACATGAAAGACAATGGTCTGAATGTGATTGTAGGTCAACGTAAAGGTAAAACGTATGATAAGGCAGTAGCTGATGGCTGGGTTCCAGGTGTTACTTTGTTCGAAATCGAAGAAGCTTTAGAAAAAGGAACAATCATTTGCTATTTGTTGTCGGATGCGGCACAAATCGAATTGTGGCCAACAGTTAAGAAATATTTGACTCCAGGGAAATCATTGTATTTCTCGCACGGATTCGGAATTACATACAAAGAAAAGACAGGAATCGTTCCTCCAGCAGATGTGGATGTATTCTTAGCTGCTCCAAAAGGTTCGGGTACTTCATTACGTCGTTTGTTCGTAGCTGGAAAAGGCTTGAACTCTTCATTTGCTATCTACCAAGATGCAACTGGAAAAGCACGTGAGAAATGTATTGCAATGGCAATCGGTGTAGGTTCAGGTTATTTGTTCGAAACAGATTTCTACAAAGAAGTTACATCTGACTTAACAGGTGAGCGTGGAACTTTGATGGGTGCTATCCAAGGTATCTTCGCAGCACAATACGAAGTATTGCGTGAGAATGGCCACTCACCTTCAGAAGCTTTCAACGAAACAGTAGAAGAATTGACGCAGTCATTGATGCCATTAGTTGCTGAGAATGGAATGGATTGGATGTATGCCAACTGCTCTACAACAGCTCAACGTGGTGCATTGGATTGGTGGAAGCCATTCCGTGATGCTTCAAAGCCTGTATTCGAGAAATTATATAACTCTGTAAAAACACAAGCGGAGGCGGCTCGTTCAATTGATTTGAACTCACAACCAGATTACCGTGTGAAATTAGAAGCTGAATTGCAAGAAATGCGTGATTCAGAAATGTGGAGAGCGGGAGCTGCTGTACGTAGCTTACGTCCTGAAAACAACTAATTTTAAGTTAGTTTTGATTGAGTCGCCCGGGTCTAACCTGGGCGACTTTTTTATTGCCTCCCATTCACTTTTTTGTACATTTGTAGGGCATGGAATTCAACAAATTAACAGACGTTCCAAGCCTTCATCAAATCAAACAAGCCGCACATCAGATTCAGGACATCGTCCTGAAATCTCCATTGATGTATGCTCCTCGATTGTCTGAAAGCTTTGGTGCCAAGATTTTCTTGAAACGAGAGGACCTTCAAGGGGTTCGTTCGTATAAAATTCGCGGTGCTTATCATAAAATCGCTAATATTCCTTTGGACCTTCGTTCCTGTGGAGTAGTGGCAGCTTCAGCCGGAAATCATGCCCAGGGTGTAGCGTTATCATGTGCTTTGCTCGGAATTCAAGCCTATATTTTCATGCCTAAGACGACTCCTTTGCAAAAAGTGGAAGCAGTTCGTTTTCATGGTAAAGAGCAGGTGCGAATCAAACTAATAGGGAACACCTATGATGAAGCTTTCGCGGCTGCACAAGCATTTTGCCAACAAAATCAGGCCATATTTATCCCCCCCTTTGATGATTACGATATCATTGCAGGGCAAGCGACGGTTGCTTTAGAAATGGTTGATCAACTTCCTCATCCAGCCGATTTTATGCTTGTAGCTATCGGTGGAGGCGGTCTCGCCGCAGGTTCGGGTTTGGTTTTGAAGGCTCTTTCTCCTCAAACTAAATTAATCGGTGTGGAGCCCGCTTTAGCCCCATCGATGTCGGAGAGTCTCGCGGCCCATCAGGTGGTCACCTTAGAATCCATTGATTCTTTTGTGGACGGCGCATCAGTGAAGCGAGTAGGATCGAAGACTTTTGAGATTTGTGGGGAAGTTTTGGATCGAATGCTCGTCGTGGAAAAAAATGTTCTCTGCCAAACGATGCTCGATTTGTATCAATATTATGGGATGATTGTGGAACCTGCAGGTGCGCTTTCAGTTGCGGCGCTCGAACAATTACGTTCCGAGATTCAAGGTAAAACCGTCGTATGTGTTATTTCAGGGGGTAATTTTGATACGAAGCGCTTTCCGGAAATTGCCAATTGGGCTAAATCTTGATTATTTTAAGAAAAATATTAAACTTTCGTTTTGGGATAGAAACGATTATTTATCTTGTATATTGAATTTATATAGATTATTAATATTATTTATCTGTTATTATCAATTGTTTGTAGTTTTTTAGTCTAATTTCGATTAGGTAATTGCTTGCAAAATATTGCTTCATACTATAATTAAAGCTAGTTTTGTAATCGATTTAGCAAACAAAACAATATGAGCAACCGCATTCAAATCTTTGATACTACGTTACGTGATGGGGAACAAGTTCCCGGCTGTCAATTAAACCGCGAGGAAAAAGTTGAAGTAGCTCTAGAACTCGAAAAGTTAGGTGTCGATATCATTGAAGCGGGTTTTCCCATTTCATCTCCGGGTGATTTTGCGTCTGTTAAAGCGATTGCAGAAGCTGTTAAAGAACCGACAGTTTGTGCTCTTACGCGTGCTAAAAAAGAAGATATCGATGCGGCTGTAGAAGCTTTAAAGCCCGCACGTCACCCACGTATTCATACGGGAATCGGTGCATCGGATGTACATATTAAACATAAATTCAATTCTACACGGGAAGAGATTATCGAACGTGGCGTTTGGGCTGTCAAATATGCCAAATCTTTCGTGGAAGATGTAGAATTCTTTGCCGAAGATGCTGGTCGGGCAGATTTACCTTTCCTTGCTAAATTAACTTCCGAGGTGATCAAGGCGGGTGCCACGGTTGTGAACTTGCCAGATACGACGGGTTACTTATTGCCAAATCAAATGTATGATCGCATTTCGTATTTATACGAGCATGTTGATAATATACATCAGGCTACGATTTCCATGCACAATCACAATGATTTAGGCTTAGCGACAGCAAATACCATTGCAGGTATTCAGGCAGGAGCTCGTCAAGTGGAGGTTACCATCAATGGTATCGGTGAGCGTGCGGGTAATACTTCCTTGGAAGAAGTTGCCATGATTTTAAATGTACACAAGGATTTAGGTTATTCGACAGGAATTAATCCTAAGTATTTATATCCAACGAGCAATTTGGTTTCCAATTTAATGGGTATGCCCGTGCAGGCTAATAAAGCGGTTGTAGGAGCGAACGCTTTTGCACACTCTTCTGGCATTCACCAAGACGGATTCTTGAAGCATGCGCAAAATTATGAAATCATGAATCCGGAAGATGTGGGTGTGCCATCATCTGCTATTGTCTTAACCTCTCGTTCTGGTCGGGCGGCCTTACGCCACCGCTTAAGTCTTTTAGGATTTGATTTTGAGAAACCGGAATTAGATAAGATTTACACGCGTTTCCTTTTGATGGCCGATGCGCGAAAAATGATCCATGATGCGGATCTAAAAGAATTAATTGGCTAGATTACTTTTAGCGAATGGTTGAAAAAGAAGATTTTTCGATGTTTATCGGAAGATCTTCTTTCATTTTCACGCTATGGCTCAACGAGTTTATGTGCAAAAAGCAAAATGCTTTGTTATTTTGAGTCACAAGTAGCGTACCCTCCCCATTTACTTCGAATTCTTTTATTCCTTTTTCGAAATTGGGCATAGGGGTCAAGACTACATTTTCTGTCAATTTATCTTTTGATTGAATTTTTAAAAGATTGTTTGGAAAATGATATGCGCCAGCATGTTTTAACGAATTAACTTCTCGGTCTTGGAACTCATACATCGTATTCAGGTTGAAAACGAGTGCATTGCTCGCATCGACAATCAATCTATGATGTAAATTTTCAAGCTTAGGTATTGCGGCATTCCAAGATACAACGATCCATATAAGTGCAGGGGCAGCTAAATAGGCGGTTTGTTTGGAAAAGTATTGTTGACCTAGCTGTAATAGGCCCAAATAGGTTAAAACAACGAATACCGTACCATAGATTAAAAAGCGCTCCGCAAATAAAACCCCAATATCTGCAGCATCAACATCCCCTCTTCCTATCGTAATCAATGCTCCCACGGCCATGATTTGAAAAGCTGCTAGTGAGATGAAAAGATAATGACCGTCTTTGCTTGCATGGTACTTATAAAAGAGGATAAGGGTTTGAATCAGCATAAGTGACCCAAACAAAAGGCTAGTCCAGTAATGATGCCGAACTGCTCCCCCTATGAAAATGATAGCTCCTTGGAGAATAAAAATAAGTTGATTGAATGAAATGCCAGATGAATGAGCCGAATGGTATCCTTGGAAATATAAAGTGAATATGATTCCCGTAAAAACCCCATAAATCCAAAATTTGCTGTCTTTTTGATAGATGAGTAACAGTAATACAAGCAGCAAAAATGTTAATCCATCCGTAATTACGAGTGGATAAGCTAGAGAAATCCAAATCCCTAAATTTCTGGTTTGAGCTTGTGAAATCCAATAACAAACGACTAACAAGAATGCCATGGATGCAGTATGCGTTAAAACACCGATCAATGCATAGTTGTCTAAATTTCCATTAGGAGCAAATAGTAGGCCAATTATGGGAATTAATTGCCAGTATCCCAGTTGAGATTTTTTGATAAATTGATACAAAGGATAAATTAAAATGACCATAAAGCCATTTGCTAAAATCGTTAATGTCTTAAAATTAAATTCATGACCGACATAGAAGTAAGCAGCAGAAATAATTCTAGACAAAGGTATGCGATGAATGTTTCCATGGAATTCAAAACTTCGATGCCAGATGTCCGTCCATGATAATAAGGGTAAGTCGACAACATATCGAAAATACATGAAATCATCTCCCCAATTCGGAAAGTTGATTAAATAGGTCGAAAGTCTATAAAAATGAGCTAAAACGATGCAGCTACATGCCGCTAGAATTAAGACTTTTTGTGGGTTTTTCATGCGCTAACACTACTTGCTAAAGTAATTTTTTCCTGTTCAAGTATCTCCAAAATGCACATGTTAATTCGCTGCTTGGTTTGTTGGTACACCGACAAATCCTTCGTCTCCACAAAAAACATCACAGAAATGTCCAGTGAATAAGGTCCAAAGCCCTCAAAGACAACCTTGGGTTCTTTTTTCTTACATAAGTTTTCTTTCAAGATGCCTGCTGTGATCGATTCAATAGCAGCATTGATTTGCGCTGGAGTCGTTTTTAAGCCACAGGTAATGTTGAATTTGGCTCTACGATAATCTCGCTCAGTCAGGTTTTCCAAAGATTGCGAGGTCAGTAATCGATTAGGAATAACGATGAGATTTCCATCATTTCCTCGTAATCGGGTGCTACGAAAACCAATTTTCTCGATATCGCCTGAAATTACTCCTACCTGAATACTGTCGCCTACGACGAAGGGTAGGTCTAAGAAAATCGTGAAGGAAGCAAAGAGATTTTCCAAGGTTTCCCGGGCAGCTAATGCCAAAGCCAATCCTCCAAGTCCCAATCCCGTGATTAAAGCCACCACATCCACCTCAAAAACTCGACCTAATAAAACAAAGCCCGCACCCGCAATAATAAAAACGAGTGAAAGGTCGTTTAAAAATGGAATGAATTGCTGCTTGGATTTTTGCTCGATGCCTTGCCATTTGACTTGGGCAACGAGTATCCCCACTTTCATTAAGCGGATAATAATCCAAGTAATCGTTAAGATTAATGCGGTTTCAAACGCTTTGGAAATCAAGAATCGAATCCCAAAATTTTCGATGGATACCCAATGCCAGGTGTCCGGAATGTGTAAGTTTTGTGCCGCTAAATAAAGGAAGATCCAAAAAATCAACAATTCAAAAGGCTTGCGTAACAAATGCACACAATCTTGAATGCTGATGGACGAATGCGGGAAAAAGCGCAAGACGATTTTGGAAAACGTATTTGAAAAAAAACGACGTAAGATTAAACCTACTAATATAATCGCAACGAATAGGATGAAATCAATCGCTGAGTTTTCTAAAAAATACCAATTGCTTAAGCGCTCCATGCGGGATTCTCAAATTATGATTTCAAATATAGCTAATATCTTACTCGATTATGAAAAAAATTACGACCTTTGCAGACTTGAAAGATATAAAAGGGAGGAATTTTAACCGCATGATTTACAATCAATTGACTCAATTAAATAAAAAGGTTTTGGCATCTTTAGGGCTTATGCTCAACTTGATTGCCACTTGCTTGCCGAGTACAAACGCACAAACTATTGTCAATTCCCCGCTTTCCTACATCGGAATGGGTGAATTATATACGCCTGAAACGCCTTCGAATTCCATGATGGGTGGAATCGGGGTTTCCAATTCCAATGGTATTTATTCCAACCAAATCAACCCTGCATTATTAGTTCGTAACCATTACACCATGTTCGAAGCAGGTGTTAATGTCGAATTGAAAGACATGCAAGATTACCGCCAGCGCCAACAAGTTTTAGGGGGCAATTACCAGTCGGTGAATCTTACCGTTCCTGTCATTCAAAACCGCTGGACGATGTCTTTTGGCGTTCGTCCTTATTCATCAGTGAATTACGAAACACGTTCATATCGCCGACTAAATGTGTTAGGCGTAGATAGTTTATTGTACACCTATAAAGGTGATGGGGGAGTAAGTAAACTGAGCATTTCGAATGGTGTTCGTATCGGAAAAGAACTTTACATAGGTCTAGAAATGGGCTTTTTGTTCGGCGTAGTTAACCGCAATGTAGGAACTCAAAACCTGTCTGACGGTCAGTATTATAAGATTCAATTAGAAAATCAATCCCAATACAACGACATAACTTTCAAGGCTGGAGCCGCTTGGCGTAAGGTTCTCAAAGATGATGTGGTTTTAAACTTAGGAGCTACGATGGACTTAAGTCCTACCTTGAATTCTAAAGTTTTAAAACGTTTTGTTACGTATGATTTAGGTGGATTAAATGTGATCAACTCGGATACACTGGCGAAAGCACAATCCTTTACCCAGCAATTACCCGTTTCAAGCCGAATTGGTTTTAGTGTTGAACGCTTAGCACACTGGATGGTGGGCGTGGATTATGTACGGACTGATTGGTCGAAAGTTGACAACAATTTAGGTCGCAGTACGACTTTGCCTGTAAGCCAACAAATTTCAATCGGTGCTGAATATACACCCGATTTTGAATCGATTTCGAATTTCTTCAAGCGTGTTACCTATCGTGTAGGGGTGTCTCAAACGACAACACCTTATGATTTTGTCGGTAACGGTAAGTATGCAAAAGACCAAAGCGTTTCCTTTGGCGTTGCGTTGCCTTTGCGTAATTTCTTGAATTATATTAATGTTTCTTACCAATTAGGTAAACGCGGTTCTCTCGCTGATAATATGTTGGAAGAACAATATCAACGTTTGGTGATTGGTTTAACCTTAGGTGATATTTGGTTCCGTAAAGTCAAAATTGATTAATCCCATGCTTAGTCGTTTGAGATTCCTG
>CALLKB010000055.1 GCA_938008575.1 uncultured Cytophagaceae bacterium
TCTGAAATGTAATCTAATTTGATTGCTTCCTCTACGAGCACATCGTAATTGGATAAAGTAACCAAAGGAATGCCTGCATTTTGGAAATTCTCATCTGCGATTCCAAAACCATAGGTGAAAATAGCTGCCATTCCCAATACTTCTACGCCGGCTTGTTGGAGTGCTTCCGCAGCCTTCAACGAACTTCCACCCGTAGAAATTAGGTCTTCGATCAAAACGGCTTTTTGGCCTGCTTTGACAAAGCCTTCAATTTGATTTCCCATGCCATGTTTTTTAGGCTCAGGACGTACATAGCAGAAAGGTAAATCTAGGAAATCAGCTACAAGCGCACCTTGTGCAATACCCGCAGTTGCAACGCCAGCGATGACATCTACATCTTTAAAATAGCCTTTAATAACGGCAGAAAGGCTGTTTTTGATGTAAGTTCTAGCTTCTGGATCGGATAAGGAGATTCGATTATCGCAGTAAATCGGTGATTTCCAGCCGGATGCCCATGTAAACGGTTGGTCTGGACGTAATTGTATGGCTTTGATGCGTAATAAATGCTGGGCAACTTCTTGTGAAATGGTCAAATTGGACATGCGATATCGTTTCTAGTATATAATTACAAAAATAGTTTTTTCGGCTTATCTTATCGTTATTTAATTCTATTTTTGCCAAAATTAAATTTCCCCAATGGTCATTTTTATCGACGATCGCCCGATCAAATTAATTAATCGAAAGAAAAAACATAGCTATCCCCCGATGGAGGATTTTGATGTGATCATCGATGCGCGATTAAAGCCTGTGAAAATTTCAGATTTCAAAGGTCATACCTGTCTTTTGAATGTGAGCGTAGATGAAATGGGGAAAATTATCGAAGACTTGCATGGGAAAAAGCCTTTTGATTTTCATTCTTTATATATCTTGACGGGCATTAAGAAAGCGCTAAAAGAAAAGATTTGTTCATTGTATACAGTCATTGAAGCTGCTGGTGGAGTTGTACAAAATGAAGCAGATGAGGTTTTGTGGATTTACCGATTAGGTAAATGGGATTTGCCGAAAGGGAAATTAGAGAAAAATGAAAAGTTTAAAAAAGCGGCTGTTCGAGAAGTAGAAGAAGAATGCAATGTGAAAGCAACCTTAGTGGACAAAGTTTGTACGACTTTTCATACCTATTCGCATAAAAACCAACGCATCTTAAAGAAGACCAAATGGTATGCAATGCGCAGCAAACATACAGGGAAATTAATTCCACAAGCAGAAGAGAATATCGAAAAAGTTGAATGGTTGGGCCCCATTGCCATGAATAAGGCTGTTTCGGATACGTATTCCTCAATACGCTACGTCATGATTAAGTTTCAAGAAACTCAAATTCCATCTAATGTATAAGGAAGGTATTGATCAATTTTGCTTCCGTAACGATGTAAGTCTCGGATAATTGTCGAGCTTATGGGGGCCAAGTGAGGTGATGTAATCAAAAATACGGTTTCTAATTCCTCGTTGATATGTCGGTTTACCTGCGAAATCGAGTTTTCATATTCAAAGTCTGTTGTATTACGTAATCCACGAATGATGAATTTGGCGCCCACTTCCTTCGCAACATTGGCCGTTAAATTCTGATACGTTACCACTCGAACGGGTTTTCCATGAAAGGTTTGTTCAATGTAACCTTTCATTTTTTCCAAATTGAAATAGCGATTTTTGTTCGAGTTTTGGCCGATACCAATCACGATTTCGTCGAACAAGGTCAATGCTCTCAAGACAATGTCTTCGTGTCCTTTGGTAAATGGATCAAAGGAACCAGGGAAAAATGCCGTTCTTTTCATGATAGGGGGATATTCAATCGGATTAAATCTGCAATAAGTTTTGCATCGCTTGCTTCTGGACCATGCATTCGGATGCTTTCTTGATTCCAAGGAATGTTAAAAGTGTCGCGGATGGAATGTAAGTAATAGGCTAAAGCCAACTCGTGTTCATATGGAAATACATTGATCAACTGAAGTCTGCCATGTTGGAAATAGGTCACATAAGCATGTTGCTCCTGTAAATACACTTGAATGCGAGGATGAATATATAATTTTGATTTCGCTATTTCATTGCCCAATAAATGCGTGTATTGAATGTTTGCCAAAGGAAATAGAATGGCTAATTGATCTTTCCAATAACTCGGAATTAAATATAAAAGTGCGGATTCAACATTAGAACAAGCTTGTTCATGCAACTCCTGGCCATCCATACAATGTTCGCCTAAGGCTTTTTCTAAAAATGCGATTCGATAAAGCGGATCGTTATAGGCATCAGGAAGCATTAAAAAAGACGGATGAATAATCTCAATGATAAGTTTTTGCACCTGACTTGCTTGTAGGTCGATACTTTTCAGGTAGTCGGACACTTGCTTGCTTGTTTGTTTCCAACTAATTAGTTCTGCATCTTGAAACCGAATACCTTGCTCACTTACTTGCAAAGGCAAGCTAATGCTAGTTTGTATTGGGTTCGTATGTAAATCAGTTTGCAAAGCTATTTTTATTCAAAGTGCCCGAAATTGCAAAAAAAATAGGACAATAGATAAAAAATAGAATTTTTTTCTAGCCTCAAAATGCGTAATTTTGCGCCTTATTTAATCCAATTCGTATGTTATCAGTATCGAATGTTTCCCTTCGCTTTGGGAAAAGAGTCTTGTTTGAAGAAGTTAATATTAAGTTTACCGAGGGCAACTGTTATGGTTTGATTGGTGCCAATGGAGCTGGTAAATCTACTTTTTTGAAGATTTTATCTGGTGAGATTGAGTCTCAAACTGGAAGTGTTTCCATGAATCCGGGTGAACGTATGTCGATTTTGAAACAGAATCATTTCGAATTCGAAGAATTTCCTGTACTTCAAACAGTCATCATGGGAAATAAGCGTCTGTATGACATCATGCAAGAGAAAGATGCTATTTACATGAAGGAAGATTTCACCGAAGCTGATGGTAACAAGGCTGCGGATTTGGAAGCGGAATTTGCTGAATTGAATGGCTGGGAAGCAGAATCAGAAGCTGCTACCTTATTAAGTGGTTTAGGTATCAAAGAGGATATTCATTATACTTTATTGCGTGATTTGAATGGCTCCGAGAAAGTGAAGGTTCTTTTGGCCCAAGCGCTTTTTGGAAATCCTGATATTTTATTGTTGGATGAGCCAACGAATAACTTGGACATCGATTCGATACTTTGGTTAGAAGGCTTCTTGCAAAACTTTAAAAATACGGTTATTGTCGTGTCTCACGATCGTCACTTCTTAGATAATGTGTGTACGCACATCGCCGATTTAGATTTCGGTAAAATTCAATTGTATGGGGGAACTTATACATTTTGGTATGAATCGTCTCAATTAGCCGCACGTCAACGTCAAGATCAGAATAAGAAAACAGATGAAAAACGGAAGGAATTAGAAGAGTTTATCCGTCGGTTCTCGGCCAATGTTGCGAAGTCGAAACAAGCGACATCTCGTCAAAAGATGTTGGATAAATTGCAAGTGGATGATATCAAGCCATCATCGCGTAAATATCCTTTCATTAACTTCAAGCCTGAGCGTGAAGCTGGAGATCAATTATTAAGTGTAGAAAACTTATCTGCTACGACAGAGGAAGGTGTGCCATTATTTTCGAATGTTTCATTTACTATCAATAAAGGCGATAAAGTAGCATTCTTAGCCAAAGATTCTTTAGCTATCACAGCTTTGTTTGATATTTTAATGGGTGAAGCAAAACCTACATCGGGAGAATTTAAGTGGGGCGTTACGACGACTCAAACTTATTTACCTAATGACAATGCGTCTTATTTCAAGGATGATTCGATGAATTTGGTGGATTGGTTGCGTCAATATTCAGTGGAAAAAGACGAAAGCTTTATTCGTGGATTCTTAGGTCGTATGTTATTTTCAGGCGAAGAAGCCTTGAAAAAATCTACGGTGATTTCAGGAGGGGAGAAGCAGCGTTGCATGTTTTCTCGCATGATGCTATCAGGTGCCAATGTTTGTATTTTCGATGAGCCTACCAATCACTTGGATTTGGAATCGATTACAGCCTTGAATAATGGAATGGTTGAATTTACAGGAACTATTTTATTCACTTGCCATGATCACCAATTGACTGATACTGTTGCCAACCGCGTAATCGAATTAGGCGCAAATGGCTATTTAGACAAATTGATGACCTACGATGAATTCATCACAGATCCAACAGTGAAAGCTCAGCGAGCTAAATTGTAGTGTTACTTATTGAATATAAAAAAAGCCTCGATGAAAATCGAGGCTTTTTTGTTAGTTAAATATTAAGAATTTTACGTTCAATTTTCGCGAAATGAAGACTAAAGACCATTCACTCTTCACTCTTCGTTCTTAACTCTTAACTCTTAACTCTTAACTCTAAAGGATAAACCTTGTAGAAAGGAAATTAGACTGTTGGTTCTCTACAATCTGATTTACCAAATCCTTGTTTAATTGGTTTGCTTTTGTAGCAACCACCGTGCGGATTGAGAATGAACGCAATGCGGCAGTTACCGACAAAGTTCCTTCAGCAGAATCCTTACGTCCCGTGAATGGGAATGAATCCGGTCCTCGTTGGCATTGTGCATTAATATTCACACGCGAAACTTGGTTCACGGTTTCATCAATTAAAGCAGAGATTTGATTGACATCCGTTCCGAAAATGGCAACTTGTTGGCCATGTGACGATTCGTGAATGTAATCGATCGGCGTTGAGATATCATCAAAAGGAACAACAGGAACCACAGGTCCAAATTGTTCTTCATGCCAAACCTTCATTTTATTACTTACTGGGTACAATAAAGCAGGGAAGAATAAGGACTTGAAGTTTTCACCACCATGTTTATTAATGACTTTAGCACCATGTAATTTGGCATCTTCAATTAACTCTTTCAAATAAGCTGGCTTGTTCGGCTCAGGAAGTGGTGTGATTTGTACACCTGGTTCCCACATCATGCCAATTTTCAAGGCTTCGATTTTCTCTGCTAAACCTTTATTGAAGGCTTCTGCCAAAGATTTGTGTACGAAGATGATTTTCACCGCTGTACATCGTTGGCCGTTAAACGAAAGAGAACCCAATAAACATTCATTGATTGCTACATCCAATTGTGCGCTTTCGGTTACGATGGCAGCATTTTTGGCATCAAGACCTAAAATGGCACGCAAGCGATTCACTTTCGGGTGCATTTTTTTCAATTTATCGGCAACTTTAGAAGATCCAATCAATGTTAACACATCAATTTTACCTGACTCCATCAATTGCGGAATGATTGAATTTCCGCGTCCGTACAAGGTATTAATTACACCTGCAGGGAACGAATCTTTGAATGCCTCCAATAATGGATAATGTAATAAAGTACCGTGTTTCGGGGGTTTGAAAAGAACCGTATTACCCATGATTAACGCTGGAATCAAGGTAGTAAAGGTTTCATTCAACGGATAGTTGAAGGGTCCCATGCACAAAACGACTCCTAGCGGAGAACGACGCACTTGGCCAATAATTCCTTCTTCAATTAAGAAGGTAGAGGAAGTACGATCAATGTCTTTCAATGCACCAATCGTATCATAAATGTATTGGACGGTACGATCAAATTCTTTTTGAGAATCTCCCAACGACTTCCCGATTTCCCACATGAGAAGTTTGACAACCTCGTCACGCTTTTGAATCATCTTTTGGGTGAATTTTTCCACGCATTCGATGCGTTGGCTTACCGACATCGATGGCCATTCGCCACGACCGTTGGAATATGCTTTTACACCTGCGTATAAAACTTCCATGGCATCTGTAGCATCTGTAATTGGGTAGGAACCAATGCGCTTTTGTTCAAAACCATTAGCTGTTTGAACATAAATAGGGGACCAAACATCTTGTGTCTTTCCAGCCCATTTACGCATTTCGCCATTGACTAAGTACTCACGTTGTTCAATGGGTTGAGTTAAATCAAATTCTTTGGGGATATCTGCCGCCTTGGGAAACAGATTTTCTAAATCACTCGCTTGCATATCGT
Organism: uncultured Cytophagaceae bacterium; assembly: GCA_938008575.1. Lineage (GTDB taxonomy): Bacteria > Bacteroidota > Bacteroidia > Cytophagales > Spirosomataceae > Aquirufa > Aquirufa echingensis. The sequence continues at coordinate 6,012 of CALLKB010000055.1, forward strand.
TTGTTAAAAAATTTCTGAATGCAAATTTCTGAGATTTGCATCTTTCAAATAAACCTATGTACTAATTATTTGAATATTACAGCGATAAATTAGAAAAGCACAATATTTAAACGCTTAAAATTCAGTTTTTAAGGGGTATTTGCGGCGGATTTTATTTAATTGGAATTTATATTGCTCAGTAAAACTGTTCTCATGCATCTGCTTAAACGCACTTTCCCAGACAGCATATAAATTGCTTTCTATATTATGAAAGGCATCAGGGGCTATGTTTTTACTGATTAAATATTGATCAAATTCCATTTTTTTGCCAGTTTTTATGATAGTTCAATAATAGGAAAAAAGAGATAATGGCCAAAACACCTGATATCGCAAAGGGAATGGGGATGCGTTCTTGCAGACCTTTGTAAATCATTCCCGCAAAAAAAGCGCCTAAACCGATGCCCACTTCTAAGGCAATATACATGGTTGCCATCGCCCGACCCATGTGATTTTTGTTGGCCAAATCTGTTGTCCAAGCTGCTAATGTGGGTGTATTAAATCCCCAAGCAAAACCGAACAAAATCGCTGATAAAATGACCGTATAACTATTGAGGTGGATGAGCATCACGCCCATGGAAGCGGCTAAAACAGCAGACGAAACCAAAAGAACGGGAATGCGACCATAGCGGTCAGATGTTTTAGAAAAGAAGATTCGAACTACGATGGAAGAAATGGTATAAATGGTGAAGTATAGCCCTTTATTATGCCAACCGATGTTTTTAGATATGTCGGGCAATAGCGTAATCACAACACCGGAAGAAAATGACACAAACAGCATTACCCAAAAGACGGGTAGGATATGTGGCTCAAAAACGTCAGACCAAGATATTTTAAATAATTTCCAAGAGAATTTTGATTTCATGGCCGGAGGAAGGGTTTCCTTCATACGCATCAAGATCAAGATTGAAAACAATGCAAATAGGGATGAAATCCAAAACATCTCTCGAAGTCCATAGGTGGATGCCAAATAACTTCCGATGGCCGGACCCATAGACATTCCTGTTGCTGTAAAGATACCTAGCCCACCTTGTGCTTCGCCACGTCGATTTTCGGGGATTATATCGGCTACATAAGCAGCAGTCGCTGTAGGCTTTGTTCCTGTCGACATGCCATGCAAGCAACGCAAGAATAAAAATCCTTGCACTGTATGTATCAAGGGATAAAGTCCTCCACAAATAAAACAAACAATGGATCCAAAGGCCATGACAGGTACCCGACCTATATGGTCGGTGAGTTTCCCTGAAAATGGTCGGCTTAAGCCTGCTGTCAGCGTAAAAAGCGCAATCGTATAGCCAATGTATTCTTTCCCACCCATGCTAGCCAAATAATCGGGCAATTCAGGGATAATCATCGAGAAACTGGCTGAGAATAAGAAATTACTTAGGCTTAAAAGCCAAAATTGAAGCGTGTATATGGATTTTTGTTCCTCCATTATACTTCTTCGATTAATTCCTCAATAGCTTTTTTATTCATTCCCATTAAAAATGCAGGCAATAAAATTAAATTACAAATCATAGCCATGAGCAAAGTGATGGACACCAATACGCCCAAGGCTTGCGTTCCTTTGAAGGTAGAAGCTGTGAAAATAAAGAATCCAAAGAACAGAATCATCGCCGTATAAAACATGGAGACTCCCGTTTTTTGAATGGTAATTTGAACAGCTAGTTTAACGTTTTTGGCATTCTTTAGCCATTCCTCTTTGTACCGTGTGAGGAAATAAATGGTCCCATCACTCGAAATACCAAAGGCAATAGAGAAGATTAAAATCGTACTGGGTTTTAAGGCAATGTGGAAATAGCCCATTAATCCTGCAGTGATAATTAAAGGTATTAAACTGGGTAGGGTGGAGATGATGATCATTTTCCAACTCCTAAATAAGAATCCCATCAAAACACAAATCAGGAAAATAGCCGTTAATGTACTCTCAATTAGGTTCTTTTGCAGGTATTCTGTTTGGAAAGCATAGATTACTGAGTTACCGGTGACTTTCGCCTCGTATACGCGTTTGTCTGATGCAGGTAAGATTTCACTTGTTTCCACATCTGTGCGGAAAATAGTATCAATCTTTGGTTGGATTTCATCAAATAGCTCTTTCGTTCGAACGGTTCCCACGTCAGCCATTTGGAAACTGATACGAGTAAAACGTTTTTCTGCATCGAGGAATCCATTAAACAGATTGTTTTTGCCATTTAAGCTACTGTTGAATTCTTTGAGTTTAGCTAATTCATCTATACCTGGCAAGGTAAAGTATTTAGCATCTCCACCGCGATAAACTTGATATAAGTACTTAGTCGCCGTTAATAGGGAAAGACCTTGTGTAAATTCAGGATATTTGGCAAGCAACTTCTCCGTACGTTTCATTTTGGCCAAAATCTCTGGTGTTAAAGCTCTTCCTGGTTCATGGGCATCAATGGAAACTTCAAATGGCATAACACCTTTGAAGTGCTTTTCAATAAACTTTAAATCGGTGTAGATGGCATTGTCTTGAGGTAAATCATCTACGATGTAACCAACGGCTTGAATTTTCGTCAGTCCATATACTGAGATTCCTAAAATAACAATAATGATGCTGTAGATGAACTTTCTGTGGCCAAATACCCAAGTTTCGATATTGGTTAAAAGCCTGTTCACCCTTTTGGATTCAAAATGCGCTAAATCCTTGGGTTTGGGAGGATTAAGGAAACTAAAGAAAATGGGAATTAAGAGCAATGAAAATAGGAATGTCAACATGACATTCAATGCAGCAACAATTCCAAATTCAACTAATAAGGCTGAACCTGTGAAGGCAAATACACCGAAACCAATGGATGTAGTTAGGTTGGCCAAAAACAAGGTTCTGCCCACCGTACTTGCACTCTCAATTAACGAGGCCTCTTTATTTTGTGTGATCAGGTAAGTTTCGTGGTATTTATTCAATAAGAAAATGGCATTGGGTACGCCTATGACTACAATGAGCGGAGGAATCAATCCGGATAATAGTGTGATTTTAAAACCGAAAAGAACAATCGTAGCCAAAGATGCAACGATACCAATTAAGATAACGATCAGCGCAAAGAATACAACTTGAATCGACCGGAAAAAATAGAAGAGAATCAGTGAGGTGACTAAAATCGCCAGACCTAGAAACAAGACAAGTTCGTTCGTTACCTGTGCCGTTAATTCCGTTCGGATATAAGGCATTCCTGAAAAATGTAAGGGATGTTTTGTTTGTTTAACATAGGCATCTCCTAATTTCTTAACGTTTTTAACTAATTGAATTCGACCTTTATTGTTGATCGTTTTTTGGTCCAAGGTGATTAACATCATGTGAACCTTCAGGTCTTCCGTAAACAGGAAATTGCGGTAAATAGGTAAATTCGCTAATGTCGATTTCAAAGAATCAAGCGCAATCTGGGTGCTTGTCGAATCTCCTTCGTATGCCTTTTTTGATTTGAATTGATGTGCTGCACTATCTAAATAGAGCACAGGAAGACTTGGTAGGGCTAAAATCGATTTTATTCCTGCTTGTTTTTTGACATCACGGTATAGTTTATTCCATGCATCAAATTCAGTTGGCGTGAATAAATCAGGATTTTCCAGGCCAATCACCATGATGTTACCATCTTCCCCGTACTTCTTTTTGAACGACTCATACAATTGGAAGCGTTCATCCGTTTTGGGAAGAATTTTAGCTAATTCATAGCTCAATTGAATTTGGCTAGCTTCATAGACCAAGGCAATTGTCAATGCGCTGAGTGCAATTAAAATAGCAATTTTATAGGCCAAAATTTGATTTGCAATCCAATTCCAGGTCTTATTCATAAGTTTACTTAGGTTGTTCTAATATCGACTCCGCCACCAGTAAATCTTCCGGTGTCGTAATTTTAATGTTGGTATATTCTCCTTCCATCAAATGAATGTTTTCACCATTCGCTTCAACGACACTGGCATCGTCGGTAAACTTCGGAGAATAAGGTTGATTGAATGCATTTTTGAGCGTATTCAATTCGAAAATCTGTGGTGTTTGGATGATTTTGACATCATCACGCAACACGGATTTGAATGCATTTTTCGATGCGTCCCACATCCGGATGGAATCCTTGCTTGACACCGAAACCACGCAATTGCCTTTTTCTTGGGCTAATTGATATGCTTGATTGATAGTTGAAGGAAGAATTAAGGGCCTTACACCATCGTGAATTGCGACCCAACAATCGTCTTGAGCTCCTATGGATTCAATTCCATTTTTACTTGAATGAAAACGTGTTTCTCCTCCATTTATTATTTCGTGAGGAGTTTCGAGTTTGATTTCTGGGTATTTTTCACAGAGTGACTTCCAATATGCAATTTGATTTTCAGGAAGAACGACGATTAGCTTTGTGATTGGATCTGCAGCTTTGAATGCTTGCAGCGTATGGAATAAAATGGGTTTGTTTTGAAGAAGCAAAAACTGTTTCGCGACGGCGCTGTTCATTCGCTGACCAGTACCTCCCGCTACAATGATTGCTATTTTTTTCAAAACAAACCCTTTAAAAATGTTAGATGATTAACATCACATCGCCATAACTGAAGAATCGGTATTTCTCTTTGATCGCTTGCTTATATGCTTCTTGAACCAATTCGTATCCACCAAATGCCGACGTCATCATTAATAAAATGGACTCCGGTAAATGAAAGTTCGTTAATAAGGCCGTAGGAATCTTGAATTCGTACGGAGGGAAAATGAATTTATCCGTCCAACTGTTTATCGGCTTTAAGTGTCCACTCGCTGAAACAGATGATTCCAAGGCTTTCATTACCGTAGTTCCGATCGCTAAAACTTGTTTTTTGTTATCGATGGCTGCATTGACAAAATCACAGGTCTGTGGTTCGATCATGAAATGCTCCGAATCTGTTTTGTGTTTGGTTAAATCCTCCACATCAACTTGGCGGAAAGTACCTAAACCTACGTGTAAAGTAATTGGAGAGAATTGTACCCCATTTAATTCCATGCGCTTCATCACAATTTTAGAAAAGTGAAGTCCTGCTGTAGGTGCCGCAACAGCTCCTACATGTTCTGCATAAATGGTTTGGAAACGCTCCCGGTCATCTTCCGTAGCTGCACGTTTGAAACGAATTTCATCCGGTAGGGGAGTCTCGCCTAATTCGTGAATCGCTTGCATCAAGGCATCATGATCTCCATCGTAAAGGAAACGAATCGTCCGACCACGAGATGTGGTATTATCGATAACCTCAGCTACAAGGTCAGAATCACCAAAATATAATTTATTGCCCACACGTATTTTACGAGCTGGATCAACTAAAACATCCCAAAGGCGGTGTTCGCGATTCAATTCACGAAGTAAGAATACCTCAATTTGAGCGCCTGTCTTCTCTTTATTTCCATAAAGACGGGCTGGGAATACTTTCGTGTTGTTTGTAACTAATACATCACCATCGCCAAAATAATCGACGATATCAGTAAATTTCTTATGTTCAATGGTTTTTTCTTTACGATTCACAACCATCATTCGTGCATCTTCACGGTTTTCGGTTGGATTTAAAGCGATTAAGCTTTGAGGTAAATCAAATCTGAATTCAGATAATTTCATTCGGATGGGTTTATGTTAAAGGCTGCCAAAAGGTTTTTTGCTTAGGGCAGAAAAATTGGAATTACAAATATACACTTTTCAAGGGGGGCTTGTCAAGACATATTTTTTAAACAATTAAGTTTGTGGCTTGTTAGCATTTTAAACAACGATAAATGAAGCAAAAAATATCAGTATTTTGGTTTAGACGTGATTTACGAATTGAAGATAATCATGGGTTGTATGAGGCATTAAAAAGCCCTTGGCCCGTTTTGCCTATTTTTATATTCGATCCTGCTATTTTAACGAAGCTAAATTCAAAGGCTGATGCACGTGTTGAATTTATTTTAAATGCAATTCAGGATTTACAAGATAAATTGATTGCAATAGGTTCTTCCATTCAGGTTTTTCATGCTAGTCCTTTAGAAGCTTATGAACAATTATCGGAACAATTTGATATTCAATCGATTTATTGCAATCATGATTACGAGAAATATGCAGGTATACGCGATGGATTGATTCAATCATGGGCTGAGCTAAAAGGTATTCAATTTTCTACGTTTAAAGACCAAGTAATCTTTGAAAAGGATGAGGTGCTTAGTGGTCAAAACACCCCTTACACTGTTTTCACCCCTTATTCTAGAAAGTGGAAGGAAAAGCTTGCACAAAATCCCATTCAGGTTTATCCATCTGAAATTTTATCGAATTATTTAAGCGTTGAAACTCTATTACCATCCTTAGAAAGCTTAGGTTTTGAAAAAGCTGGCTTATCATTTCCAGGTAAAGAAGTTGCGAAACCATTAATTCAAGCCTATCAAGCACAACGAGATTTTCCTGCTAAAAATGCGACATCACGTTTGTCGGTACATTTACGTTTCGGTACGATATCCATACGTTCCTTGGTAAATCAAGCTGTTGGAATTTCAGAAACTTGGTTAAATGAATTGATTTGGCGCGATTTTTACTTTAATATTTTATTTCATTTTCCGCATGTTTCGGATGGTCATGCATTTCGCAAGGAATATGATCGCATGGAATGGCGAAATAATGAAACGGAATTTGAAGCATGGTGTTCCGGTCAAACGGGTTATCCGATTGTGGATGCCGGGATGCGCGAATTAAACACAACAGGTTTTATGCATAATCGGGTCCGCATGATTGTGGCAAGTTTTCTCGTTAAACATTTGTTGATCGATTGGCGCTGGGGTGAGGCCTATTTTGCTGCCAAATTGTTGGATTTCGACTTTGCTGCCAATAATGGCGGTTGGCAATGGGCCGCAGGCTGTGGTTGTGATGCTGCGCCTTATTTCCGGGTGTTTAATCCAACTTTGCAAACACAAAAGTTTGATAAGGAATTGGCCTACATCCGCAAATGGGTACCTGAATT
>CALLKB010000056.1 GCA_938008575.1 uncultured Cytophagaceae bacterium
ATATCATCCATGTTCATGCCTTGGCCACCGAATCCACCACCAGCAGCTCCGCCCATGCCCGCATGACCGAAACGATCATACTGCGCCTTCTTTTGGCTATTGCTTAATACCTCGTAGGCTTCCGCCGCCTCCTTGAACTTCTCCTCAGATTCTTTATCGTCCGGGTTCTTATCTGGATGGTATTTAACGGCCAACTTCCGGTAAGCCTTTTTGATTTCTTCTTCGCTTGCCGACTTTGCTACGCCTAAAACCTCGTAATAATCTCTTTTTTGAGCCATTGTTTGATTAATTTCCTACCACCACTTTTGCAAAGCGAATGACTTTTTCGTTTAATGTATATCCTTTTTCCAATACGTCTAATACCTTGCCTTTATCCTCCTCAGAAGGTGCTGGGTATTGCGTGATGCAATCATGAAAATCGGCATTGAAAACCTCTCCCAAAGCTGGCAATTCTTTCAATCCCTTGCTTTGAAGCGTGTTTAAAATCCCTTTAAATATCAACTGAATTCCTTCTGAAATCTCTCCCTCAGGCGCATTCGCTAAGGCACGCTCGTAATTATCGATGCTAGGCAACAAATCCGTGATTAAACCGGACGCGGCCGTTTGCAATAATTCGATACGTTCTTTGGCTTTATTTTTTCTGAAATTCTCGAAATCTGCATATAAAAGCAGGTATTTCTTTTTCATTTCTTCCAACTCGTCCGGCGCCGCCTGCTCTTCAGATGTTGAATCCGCTGTCTGCGCTTCCGCTGTTGGATCTATCTTCGTTTCGTCTACTTCCGGCTGTTCGTTCTCTTTCTTTTTCATAAGGCAAAATTAATACGGATTTTGGCTACGCAAATCATAGACCAAAAACTATTTTCTGACAGTTTGGCATAAATTCCCACACCTTCGTAATTTTATGGCACATGAATCAGACAGCTTCGACCCATTCTCAAGTCATTAAGCGATTAGCCCAACAACACGGCTTTGCTTTTTGTGGCATATCAAAGGCTGATTTTTTAGAGGCTGAAGCCCCGCATTTGGAGAACTGGTTAAACCAGCACATGCATGGGGAAATGGGCTATATGGCGAACCATTTCGATAAACGTTTAGATCCTCGTTTGTTGGTTGATGGCGCCCAAACGGTTGTTTCTTTGGTCTATAATTATTTTCCACCTACTCAATTTCAACCTTTGTCGGATTCGTTTAAGGTTTCCAAATATGCTTTTGGTGAAGATTATCACCGCGTAATTAAGGACAAAATGCAGGTGCTTTGGGATGATTTGCAAAATGAATTGGGCGAAATAAATGGGCGGATGTTCGTCGACTCAGCGCCGGTGCTGGAAAAGGCTTGGGCAAAAATGTCAGGCATTGGTTGGGTAGGGAAAAATGCCAACCTGATTATTCCTAAACAGGGGAGTTTCTACTTCATTGCCGAGTTAATCATCGATTTACCTGCTGAACCGGATGGTCCTATTCGGGATTTTTGTGGAACCTGCACGCGCTGCATCGATGCCTGTCCCACGGAAGCGATCACGCCCTATGTGGTCGATGGATCGAAATGCATCTCGTATTTCACGATTGAATTAAAAGAAAACCTACCTATCGAATTAAATAAAGGCTTTGAGGACTGGATTTTTGGTTGTGATATCTGTCAGGATGTTTGTCCATGGAACCGACATGCCAAATCCCATGCAGAGTCGCGTTTTGAGCCTTTGCCTGAAATGCTTGGATTGACCCAACGTGACTGGGAGGATATGTCGGAGGAATTGTTCAAAAACCTATTTCGCTATTCAGCGATCAGTCGGACGAAATTAGGCGGCATTCGCCGCAACATCTCCCACGCAAAAAAAATGAGGCCATGAATATCATGACCCCTTTTTGCAAATTAAACCCTAAAGTGATTTTCTTGGGATGAATTGTAGCGCGAGTTCATGGCTACCCTTATCGTTTTCGTTGATGAGTTGTGCGGCCATTTCGCCCATCCGAATCGGCTGATTCGATAAGACGGAAATGCCTCCCACCAATATTTCTTTGAAATGCGAATCATTGAATGCAATGAGTCCCACTTGTTGGCCTATTACTAATTTGTTTGCTTCTGCGTATTTGATGGCCCGAACCAAATCCTGATCGTCCAAGGTGAAATAAATCACACCTGCACGAACATCTTCCGTTTCGAGGCCATCTAATACTTGGAAATCCAATCCATGGGTTTCGCAGAATTCACTACATCCATTAATCAGCGCCGGGTCGAAATAATCCTCCTCCGAAACAACCAAATTAAATGAATGGTACTTATTAAACAGGTTTAGTTGGTTTTCTAATAAAGCGATTAATTGCTCTTTCGGTTGCGTCACGATACTCGCGTGTGCATGCGAAATGCTATTAAAGTTTTGGTCCAATAAAATCAATCGGTCACCCGAAATCTTCTTGAGACATTTGATATTCTCCTCCTCTTCCTCAATCAAATGCGGCATAATTACATAGTAGTGGTAATTGCCCAATTGCTGAGACATGATCTCCTGAAATTGACTCGTCTTGTATTGATAGGTGTAAATGTCGACCATCACATTTTTCCCCAAGGATTCACAGAAAGAATCAAACACGACTTTGTTGGTATTCGTAATCTTACCTACCAAAAACAAAACTTTGGTTTTCGTTTTGACTTTCGCGTCTGAAATGAAATAACCCTTCCGGAAAATGGAGGTGATAACACCCATTTTGTGCAATTCCGTATAAGCGCGTTCTACGGTATCACGCGATAAATAACATTCTTCCGATGCCTCATTGATCGAAGGCAATCGTTCACCTGGTTTCAACTCACCCATCTCGATGTCGCGCAACAACGAATTGATGAGTTGTTGGTATTTTGGCAACTTATTGTCGGCATTCTTCGCCGAAAATGAAATAAATGTCTTAACCATTTGCTTACAAGAATTAAACGGATTGCTTCGATGTTCAAAGCTTGATACAAATCTACAGGCTGGCCCGTGGAAGGATTGGGACAAATCTTACAAATACATGGATATATCTTGCAAAAGGGGC
>CALLKB010000057.1 GCA_938008575.1 uncultured Cytophagaceae bacterium
AACCAATGGTTTCGACGACATTCAACAAGTTAAAATTGCGGGGGTCGGTATGACACATTTTTTTGAGCGAGTCATCACCTCAGAGCTGGCTGGGTGTAAAAAACCGGCTGCAGCGTTTTTTGAATTTGCTTTGAAACAGGCGAATTGCCTGCCTTCTGAAGTAGTCATGATTGGCGATCACCCGATCATCGATGTGCAAGCGGCTGAAGCAATGGGTATTCCAGCCATTCATTTGAACTTTCGCGCAGAAGATGTTTCGGCTAACATTCAAATAAGTCAATTAAAGGAATTACTTGATTTATTCGAATAAGGATAATTGATTATCATTCGATTTACGATCAAAGATCTTTTTGTCACGAATGAATTTCTTGTTCTCTTCTAAAAAGGCTTGAAATTGTTCGATTTGGTCATACAATGGACTGAAATCATATTGATTTAAATAATAGGTTTCTTTATATACAGCCTTAAAGTCGGTAATTACATAGTCTAGTTGTTCTATGCCTAATTTTTGTAATCCCAATAAATACAGGTTTTGGTGATTTTTAGCGAATCGACCAGGTTCGTAAAAGGAGGTACTTTTCAAATCAAAGGCTACTTGATCTCCCACGCCATCCACATAGCCATAAATCAACGCATTTTTGTAGCGCGATTCAACATAATACTGCGTTTTGTATTTTTCAGGAATCAATTGGCGAGCTTGGTCAATGATGCCTTCTGCAAATAATTCTTCATCCTCGCCCAAAATAACAGCACGCTCAAAATCCATGCCTTTTTGTTGGGCTTTGGTCGTTGGCTTTTTTACCCGATTAATTCGTTCGATCATTTCGATTTCATCTACAATGACTTTTCCTGCAGCGTCGCGGGATTGTTGGAGATAAAGTGAAAATGAATTCAGGAGGGTGGGGTATAAACGGTATTGCATGCGTCAGGTATTATCCGATTTGTAGGCGTGTAACAATTTCGCCTTCAATTAAATGTTTTTGGGTGAGTTCTTGTACATCTTCCATTTGCACATTGCCATAGAAAACACCTTCTGGGTAGACGACCATGCTTGGGCCTTTGCCGCAAAAATCTAGGCAGCCCGCGCGTTGGATGCGAATTTTGGCAGGGCTTCCCGCTTCCGCGTAGGCAGCCTTAAATGCCTCTACTAATTGCATGCCATGGCCAGAACCACAACATTTTTTGGGTGCATCTTTATCATTGGCACAAATGAAAACATGTTTTTCGAAATGCATCTTAAGCGGGATTTAGTTCAAGTACAATAGGACAGTGGTCTGAATGCATCGCATCAGGTAATATGTAGGCATTTGCAATACGCGGCTTTAATGCTTCGCTTGCCATGTGGTAATCGATACGCCAACCGAGGTTCTTGCCACGAGCTCCGGCTCGATAGCTCCACCAAGAATAAGCATGTACTTGTTCTGGGTTAATATGACGGAATGTATCAATGAACCCGTCTTGAACAAACGACTCCATCCACTCGCGTTCTTCCGGTAAGAAACCCGAGCTGTTCGCATTGCCTTTTGGATTATGAATATCTATCGCGCGATGGCAAATGTTGTAATCACCGGAAATAATTAAATGCGGGATTTCTTGGCGCAATGCCTGAATGTATTGTTGGAAATCAGCTAACCACTCCATTTTGAAAGCTTGGCGTTCATCCCCACTTGAACCCGAAGGCATGTACACGCTCATGACAGAGAAATTGTCAAAATCCAAACGAATCACACGTCCTTCAAAATCGTATTTTTCGATAGATCGGA
>CALLKB010000058.1 GCA_938008575.1 uncultured Cytophagaceae bacterium
TCAGCAGTTAACTAAGCTTAGAATTAGTTATTCATACAAAAGCGCTTGGGGGTTGGCCCCTAAGCGCTTTTTTTATGTTTTAAAATAAAGCACCGTGCCCTACTATATAAAAGAAAACAAGATTGAATTACCCTATACCTTGTACATCGTCAACTCTGTTCAAGAGGAAATCGGGTTGCGCGGTGCAGAAATGATCGTGCGTAGATTAAAGCCGGATTTGGCGTTTATCACCGATGTGACGCATGACACCCAATCCCCAATGTACAACAAAAAGACCCAAGGCGATATGTCATGCGGCAAAGGCCCTGTCATTTGCTATGGTCCAGCAGTACAAAACAATGTCCGTGATTTCATCATCAATGTTGCCAAAGAACAAAGCATCGATTTCCAACGCCAAGCAGTTTCTCGTTCTACAGGAACGGATACAGATTCCTTCGCTTATGCAACAGAAGGCGTTGCGTCAGCTTTGATATCTCTACCCTTAAAATACATGCATACAACCGTAGAAACCATTGCCAAAAGCGATATGGAAGCAGTGATTGAGTTGATCTATCAATCGTTGTTGAAGGTGAAGGGGAATGAGGACTGGAGGTATTTTAGTTAGTAGTCAGTCGTCAATAGTCAGTAGTCAGTTGCCAGTGTTAAGAAAAATTAATTAGAATACTGTCAACTAATCGCTGGTTACTGACTACTGACCACTGACGACTGACCACTGACCACTGACCACTGACGACTGACAACTGACTACTGACGACTGACAACTGACAACTGACAACTGACTACTGACTACTGATTTAAATATCTCGCAAAAAACTCCCAAGTTCTCAACATCTGATCAATTCGCTGCCGATTGTTACCCGCACGGGTAATCTCATGTGAGGCACCAGGATGACGCACATATTCCACTTCACGACCTAATTGCTTCAAGCTCTTGTACAGCATTTCGCTTTGGATTACGCCAGTACGAAGGTCATTTTCGCCATGGAAAATAATTAATGGCGTTTTGATATTAGCCACATAAGTTAATGGGGATTCACGATCCAACACAGCTCTTGTCGCTTTTTCCCAAGGATAACCACCAAAATAGTTGGGAACCAATCGCCAAGCATTCCCTTCTCCAAAGAATGTCGACAATTCATAAACTCCACGTTGGGCCGCAGCAGCTTTAAACCGGTTTGTATGACCAACAATCCAAGCTACCAAATACCCTGCATAAGAACCACCAGTCACACCTAATTTCGTTGTATCAGCCCAACCTTCTTTGATCGCTAAATCCGTTACGCGCATCACATCTGCCATCGGACCAGCGCCCCAATCTTTTACATTACTAGCCATAAAAGGTGTTCCGTATCCCCCACTACCTCGTGGGTTGCAATACACAATGCCATATCCTTTCGCAGCATAATATTGAAATTCATGCCACATGCTTGCTTCTCCTGTCCCCCACATGGCAGTAGGCCCACCATGGATTTCCACGACCAAGGGATATTTTTTCCCTTCTTGAAATCCAATCGGTTTCATGACCCAATAATCGATTGTTTGGCCTAATTTATTAATGAATTGATGTTTCACCGCTTTGGCTAATTGCTTATCCTTTAACCAAACAGCATTAATTTCCGTTAATCGTGACTCTTTTCCATTCGAAAGCGTATACAATTCCGAAGGGTTTTCAATCGATGTTTTGGCATAGATAAATTGATCACCTGCCACATCGAAGCCCAAAACACCTTCCATCGTTGAAGTCAAGGTTTTAAATTTCTTCGTAGCCAATGTATATTCTACCATGGGAACAGCACCTTGATCTTGTGGCGTTAGATATAATTTCGCATCATCCGCCGACCATTTTACTTGTGTAATCACACGATCTAAAGACACATCTTGAGTCAAACCCGAAGACAAATTCAACACTTTTAAAACAGGATTCGAAACACCTGTTGATTTCGATTCAAAAAAAGCAACTTGGTCACCTTTGTTATTGATACTTAAATTCGAATATCGAAATCCTGCTTTGATTAATAAAGACGTGTAAGCACGAGAAACAGCATCATAACGTACAATTTGGCTTTCAAGCACCTTGTCGGGATGCGACAAACTATCAGCTGGCAAAATCACCAAAAAGTTGTTGGCATTCAATTGCTCCCAGTCCGACCAGCGATGCAAAGGATTATTAATTGCCACGGGCTTAGCTCCTGCTTCCAAACTCAACGCATAAATGGTCGACAAAGAAATCTCTCCCGACGTAGTCATTTCCTCTTGAAATTGAAGACGATTAATTACTTTGGCCTTTTTATCTTTCTCATTTTGCGCTAGATAGGCACGAACTTCATCAATACTTCCATTCGGATTTGCTTTCGCTTTAGATACAAATGAGGCATTCGCAACTTGTGGTTTTTCCAATGACCATGATGGAATCAAATGACGAGGATTCGCAATCGAATCCACATAGAAGTCTTTTAATGTGATTCCGGAGGTGTAATATAATCTGCCATCATGCTTTGAAATCGATGGATTTTGTACCGAAACCTTTAAATTCGTTAACGCCAAGGCTTCTCCTCCCGCTAAACTCAGTTGGTATACCTGTGACTTATTCCCTAAATCTCGCGTAAACAGAATGGATTTACCATCCGCCGACCAATTTGCCCCGTTAATCGAATAACGACCCGCAGTCATGGCACGGGAAGTTTTCGTTGCGACATCCCCTACATACAAATGCGTTTGATAGACAAAATCACCTTTGGTATCCGGATCATCTTCCACGGACGTCACCGTATATAAAAACTTTTGTCCGTCTGGGGAGAAACTCGGTTTACCTACCGACTTGATTTTCAATAAATCCGTAACCTGAATGGTATTTTGAGCCAAAGCGCCAAAAGAAACAAAGAGAATGAGTAATAGTGTCCGCATCATAAAAAAATAAGGCTTGCGAAAAATGTCGCAAGCCTTAAAATTAGAAAATAAAAGATGAATTGATTAAATCAATTTAAGAATTTCTTCACCAATCGCATCTGTTCCTAAAATCAACGATTTGTCGGTAGACGCATCAGCGATATCACCTGTACGGTAACCTTTCTTCAACACCTGATCTACGGCATTAATCACAGCTTCCGACTCAGCTTTCATACCGAAGGAAATATCCAACAATAAAGCTGCAGATAATACCGATGCCATTGGATTCGCTAATCCTTTACCCGTAATGTCATGCGCAGAACCGTGAATCGGCTCATAAACACCCGTTCCATCACCGATAGAAGCAGATGCCAACATCCCCATCGAACCTGCAATTTGAGAAGCCTCATCCGTTAAGATATCTCCAAATAAGTTGGCCGTAACCACCACATCAAAACGCTTTGGATCTTTGATTAACAACATCGCTGTTGCATCTACGAATTGGTATTCAACAGTTACATCTGGGTATTCTAATGCCAATTTTTGAATTTCTTCACGCCATAAACGTGAGGATTCCAATACGTTGGCCTTATCTACCGAAACTAAATGCTTCTTACGTGTACGAGCTGCTTCAAAAGCCTTGCGACCGATACGCTCAACCTCATAACGGCTGTATTCAGCGACGTCATAAGCCGTATCACCATTGTTTTTGCGGCCTTTTTCACCGAAATAAATATCCCCCGTTAATTCACGGAAGAATAAAATATCTGCTCCTTTCAAGATTTCAGGCTTGATGCTAGATGCCGACAATAATTCATCGAACAATTTGATCGGACGTAAATTCGCATAAAGGCCTAATTCCTTACGCATTTTCAACAAACCTTGCTCAGGACGAACCTTTGCAGAAGGATCATTGTCATATTTTGGATGTCCTACAGCACCGAAAAGTACCGCATCAGACGCTTTCATTTTTACTAAAGTCTCTTCAGGAAGCGCATCACCTGTCGCTTCAATCGCAACGTGGCCAATTAATGCCTCATCATAAGTAAAATCATGGCCAAATTTCGCCGCAATTTTCTCCAATACTTTTTTACCTACTTCGGTTACTTCTTGTCCAATTCCATCACCTGGAACGATTAAGATATGTTTTTTTGCCATGATATGTTTATTAAATCAAATTCAACATTTTTTGGGTCGCCTTGATGGCAGACACCGTTTGGTCACAATCCAGACCTCTTGTTATCAATTCTTTGCCACCATGATTCCACGTAATAATGGTCTCACATAATGCATCAGACTCACCTCCTGGCGGAATGCGCACCGCATAATCCGTCAACTGAGCTAATTTCTGCCCGTTTTTCTCAAAAATGATAGCCAAGGCATGCATGAACGCATCGTATTGACCATCCCCTTGCGCATGTTCCTCGAAGATCTCCCCATCAACCGAAATTTTCAGGGTTACTGAAGGACGTAAGTCTTTGGAATGCGTTAATACATAATTCAATACCTGCACACGCTCCTCAATCGCATCTGAATCCAAGACATCTGAAATGATGTATGGCAAATCATTTTGAGTAACAACCTCCTTGCGGTCGCCTAACTCAATGATACGCTGCGTTACTTTCTTCAAATCTGAATCAGACAATTGAATGCCCAATGCAGCTAAATTATTCTCAATATTCGCTTTACCAGAAGTTTTACCCAAGGCGTATTTACGCTCACGGCCAAAACGCTCCGGCATCAACTCATTGAAATACAGATTATTTTTCTTGTCCCCATCCGCATGAATTCCTGCTGTTTGGGTAAATACATTCTCCCCTACAACCGGTTTATTTGCCGGAATACGGAAACCCGAGAAGGTTTCCACTAATTTACTAACTGAATAGAGTGACTTTTCACAAACGGATGTCTTCACATCTTTTTGGTAGTCATTCAAAACAGCAATAACGGATGCCAAAGGAGCATTTCCAGCTCGTTCGCCCATGCCATTCACTGTCAAGTGTAAACCATGAATACCATTACGAACCGCCTCAAGCGCATTCGCTGTACCTAAATCATAATCATTGTGCGCATGAAAATCGAAATGTGTATTCGGGTAGCGCGATACCAATTCCTTGATGTATTCGCCCGTTTCCCAATAGGTCAAAACGCCCAAAGTATCCGGCAATAACACACGTTTAACAGGTAATTGCGTAATGAAATCCAAATAACGTAAGACATATTCTTTCGAATTACGCATTCCATTACTCCAATCTTCTAGGTAGACATTCACCAATAAACCTTTGGAATTCGCCAATTCAATCGTTGCTTGAATTTCAGCAAAATGTTGTTCCGGCGTTTTCTTGAGTTGGTGCTGCAAATGATTCAAGGAACCTTTGGTCAACAAATTCATGACTTTGGCACCTGCATCCAACATCCATTGCACCGATGTACCGCCGTCCACAAACGTTAAGACTTCCACCCGGTCTAAAAAGCCCGCTTGAGCAGCCCAAGAAGTAATTTTCTTCACCGCCTGAAATTCGCCCTCTGAAACACGTGCAGACGCAATCTCAATGCGATCAACCTTTAATTCAGTCAATAGCAATTGAGCAATGGTCAACTTTTCAGAAGCCGAGAAAGATACCCCGCTGGTTTGTTCACCATCCCGGAGGGTTGTATCCATGATTTCAATGTGGCGCATGAATCTTATCGCTTAGAGGCAAAATCAGCGATTTCCGACTTCATCGCTTGTAAGTAATCGATGTCATCAAAACCGTTTAACAAATTGTGTTTCTTGTAGCCATTGATCGCAAAAGATTCCGATGCACCTGTAGCTGAAATCGTAATGGTTTGCGCTGGCAAATCAACAACTAATTCCGTTTTAGGATCTTTTTCAATCGCTGTAAAAATCTCATGTAAGAATTCTGGAGAAACCTGAACCGGTAAAATACCTACGTTGATCGCATTCCCACGGAAAATATCCGCAAAGAATGAAGAAACCACACAACGGAAACCGTAATCATAAATCGCCCAAGCAGCGTGCTCACGAGATGAACCTGAACCAAAGTTCTTGCCTCCTACGAGAATCTTACCTGAATAAGTTGGGTTATTTAATACGAAATCTTGTTTCGGTTGGTCGTTCTTATCGTAACGCCAATCTCTAAATAAATTATCACCAAAACCCTTGCGCTCCGTTGCTTTTAAGAAACGTGCTGGGATGATTTGGTCTGTATCTACGTTCTCGATAGGCATCGGAACGGCTGAACTTTTCAATACACTAAAACTATCGTAAGCCATCTTGCTCTAATTTAAATCTTATAAAAATTCTCTTGGATCTGTTACAACCCCAGTAATTGCCGCAGCCGCAGCTACTAATGGACTCGCCAATAATGTACGAGAACCTGGACCTTGACGTCCTTCAAAGTTGCGATTCGACGTACTCACTGCATATTTACCTGCAGGAATCTTGTCATCATTCATCGCTAAACATGCCGAACATCCCGGTTGGCGCAACACAAATCCCGCCTCCGTCAAAATATCCAAAATGCCTTCTTCTTTAATCTGTGCTTCCACGATATGAGAACCTGGAACAACCCAAGCCGTCACATGATCTGCTTTTTTATGTCCTTTCACAATCGATGCAAAAGCTCTAAAATCTTCGATACGACCGTTTGTACAAGAACCGATAAACACGTAGTCTACTTTCTTACCAATCATCGAATCATTTTCAGCAAATCCCATGTAGTCCAAAGACTTTTCATAGGTCGCAACACCACCTTCCACATCAGCTGCTTTAGGGATGTGTTTCGAGATACCCATACCCATACCTGGATTCGTTCCATAGGTAATCATCGGCTCGATATCGGATGCATTGAAATTGATTTCTTCATCAAATGAAGCACCTGCATCAGTTTTTAAAGTTTTCCAATACGCTAATTGCGTATCCCAATCAGCGCCTTTCGGAGCCAATGGTCGGCCTTGGATATAATCAAAGGTCGTTTGATCCGGAGCAATCATACCTCCACGAGCACCCATCTCAATACTCAAGTTACAAACTGTCATACGGCCTTCCATGCTCATATTTTCAAACACGTCACCCGCATACTCAACGAAATAACCCGTTGCACCTGAAGTCGTTAACTTTGAAATGATATATAAAGCTACGTCTTTTGGCGTAACTCCTTTTCCTAATTGACCATTTACGTTGATACGCATTTTCTTAGGCTTCGGCTGCATGATGCATTGAGATGATAAAACCATCTCCACCTCAGAAGTACCTATACCAAAAGCAATCGCACCGAATGCACCGTGTGTCGACGTATGTGAATCTCCACAAACAATCGTAAAACCTGGCAACGTAATTCCATTTTCAGGTCCAACCACGTGAACGATACCGTTTTTAGGATCTCCTAATCCCCAGTGTGAAATACCGTATTTGGCAGAGTTTGTGGCTAATTGTTGTAATTGATTGGCCGACAAAGGATCTTCCACCGGTAAATGTTGGTTGATCGTAGGCGTATTATGATCCGCCGTAGCAAACGTACGTTCTGGATACATCACCCCAATTCCACGTTGCTCCAAACCTAAAAAGGCTACTGGACTCGTTACTTCATGGATAAAATGGCGATCGATAAAGAAAACATCCGGACCATCTTCGATTTTCCGAACCACGTGGGAATCCCATACTTTATCAAATAAGGTTGTTGGAGAATTGCTCATTCGTATTATTTAAATTTTTAAGCGCTTTCAATAAAATTAAGCTACAAAAATGCCGATTTTTTTGCAATAATGCAAAGGATTCAGGGCATCAAATTGGAAATACACCAAATAAAATTTGGTAAATACCACAGATTACAAGGAAGATCGTTGAATAAATGAAAAGGGGTTTTCAATCTTATTGCGTGCATTGGTTTTGACCAAATCTGCTGCTAACTCCCCCATTTTGACAAAATCCGTTGAAATCGTGGAAATCCCATCGAATAACAAACGCTTGATCGGGGTCTCATTGTATGAAATCAAGCCAATATCTTTTCCTAGGCTTAATCCTTGCTGTTTGATTTGATCTAATAATTCAATCAGATCGTCCTCCATGACCGTAATAAAGGCTGTCCCTTTTTCCGGTTGGGCCTCTTCGGAAACTTTGAAATCGAAGGCATAGTCCCGACAAAAATGCTCGAAACCTTTGACGATGGCTTTAGGGTAATAGCTGAATGCTGGAAAAACCAACTGGATAGTATGATATTTCGCTAAGGCATCTTTTGCTTGCAGCAGGGTTTGATAAATATCCTTTTCGAAATTCTCATAAACGGCCCCGTAGGATCCTTGGATACCCGGCAATAACTTATCTAAAAGGATGAGCTTTTCTTTCGGGAGGGAATTGATGAAATCTACTGCGATGGAATCCCCCTCCATAAAATGCGGAATGATAACGATATGCGAATAATCCAATTCGCGTTTCGTGATGATTCGCTTGAATAGGTTAAAATCGTTGTTGTAAATATAGAAGTCGATACCCGCCATAGGCCCCATAGAGGCCACAAATGAATCGTAAATCATTTTTTTATGAACCGATAACTTATTGAATAAGAGGAATATGCGAAAATTAGCCGGGACGCTGCCGACGCTAATGAAAAATCCCTTCCCGCGCACAGATTCCACGATTCCCAGGGACTTCAAATAATTATATCCTTTCTCTACCGTTATCCGCGAGATATAATGCTCGAAACTCAATTCATTGATCGACGGCAAGACATCCCCCTGCTTGATTTTACCCGCTTGGATGCCTTCAATGATGGAATTGGCCAACTGCCGGTATTTGGGCGTGGAGGAAAACTCGTCAATATGAATCAATGAAATCAACTTATTCGCTAATAGAATTACCTAAACCTACGATTAATACGGAAACCAAAATCACAACAATACCCGTAATGACCGTCCGCATGGTTTGTTTTGAAACCCCTTTCCATTCCTTGAAGTAGATACCCCAGAAATTAGACGTCAAAATAATCGTAGCCATGTGCAGAATCCAAGAACTTGCTCCATTGCCTAATTTACTCTCACCCATCCCATAAAAGAAGAATTGCAAAAACCAGGTTGTACCTGCCACAGCGGCAAAAGTATAATTCATGCGCAAGGGTGCTTCAGCATCTGCATAATCCCCAAAAGACTTATTCTTGAAATTCAAATA
>CALLKB010000059.1 GCA_938008575.1 uncultured Cytophagaceae bacterium
CTCATTAACGCCCATTCGGCATCCGCTAGTGAAATTGTTGCAGGAGCAATTCAAGATAATGACCGCGGAATCATCGTGGGAAGAAGATCCTTCGGTAAAGGCCTGATTCAAAAAGACGAAGTATTAAGGGACGGAAGTAATTTACGCCTGACCATTGCCCGTTATTATACACCATCCGGAAGATGCATTCAGCGTTCATACAAAGGAGGATATGAGGCTTATATGCAGGATGAAGAGCGCATTGCAAACAATGAATATTTCCAAGCGGATAGCTCCATTTTTGTCGACTCTTTGAAATACAAAACAAAACATGGTCGAACGGTGTACGGGGGAGGCGGAATTATGCCGGATGTTTTTGTTCCGGGAGATACTCTTGGCACCTCCTTTTACTTAACCGAATTACAATGGAGTGGCGCATCAAGGGCATTTGCCTTTGATTTCATGCAAACATCCCGCAATAAATGGAGCAGCGCAGCACAGTTTAATGCCAATTTCGAGGTGAGCGAACAATTATTAGATAAATTCGTTGCCTTCGCTGAAAAAGAATTTCATGTGAAAAAAGATCCATACGGACTTCGTGTGAGCAAAGTGCTTATTAAACGAATGTTGAAAGCAGAAATTGCTAGTCAAGGATGGACAGAAGAGGGGTATTATCGCGTACTCAATCCTTTTGATAAAGAACTGAACAAAGCGATCTCATCATTCAAGTAGGCGACTACTTTTTTCTTTCGGAAAGGAATAGTACAACAAAAACCCCAACCATTCCTAAAACAGTCCAAACCGCCACCCAAAATGTGCTTCCAAAAGCCAAAGGTAAAAGTACGTTCATGTGTTTTTTTAGGAAATATACCTTGAAAATCAATACGTCATCCAAGGAATGAACATTTCAGTTTAAACAACGAACATTCAGCAAGTTTAATTGACTATTGTAATTATTCTACTGGAAATCAGAGAATAAACGCGTTTTCCAATTCAGAAGCTCATCGCTCGTGACTAATCCGAGTGAACATAAGTTCTCTACCACCTTTTCAAAGGCAGAAAAATCTATGTCGTCGCCATCATTCCATTCCGTTTGGGCCAACCACTCGGCAACCTGTTCTACTGGCAACGCATAACGCCAAGCAAATTGCTCTACGGCATTAGCAGAAGTCTTTAATTTGCGTGCTTCTCCTTGTACAATCTGAACAATTTGATGCAACAAATCTGAATTCTCCACTAAAAGATCAGCTTTCACCGCAATGACAAAACATGGCCAAGGCGTGTAGACCTCATCTAATAAACGACAGTTTCCTTTTGCTACAAATGGAGACGTGGTGTATTTTTCCCATAAAAAAGCATCTGCCTCCCCATGATTTAAAGCCCAAATTCCTCCGTATACATCCCCCACTACATTGAATTTCAAAGAAGATAAATCCCACTGCTCTTGTTGTGCTTTAACGTAGGTCATCAAATGAGACCCTGATCCTTCCCGAGAAATGGCGAAGGTTCCATGGGATAATGACTCCACTTGGGCAATGGAACCATCCGTTGGCACATGAATTCCCCAGCACAAAGGACTCTTGACATAAACACTGAGGATTTTAGCGTCCAGTCCTTTTAAAATGGCACGGGTGATTCCCTCCGTTAATAATACCGCAATATCCAATGAGCCAGCATGCAGTCCTTTGATCATTTGTCCCGTCCCACCCGTCATGTCGGACCAATGTAATTCAGCGCCAATACGTTGAAAAGCACCATCTTCAATGGCGTTTCTCCAAGGCAAATTAAAATGTTCAGGCACTCCGCCTATCTTAAATCGTTTCATCTTTTTCAGCCTGCTGATTAAAAAACTGCATATCGTAAAGACGCTTGTAATAACCATCCTCCAATACGACTAACTCCTCGTGGGTTCCCATCTGGACAATTTCTCCGCGATCCATGACAAAAATGCGATCTGCGGTGGCAGCAGCCGATAATTGATGAGAAATAAAGATTACAGTGCGCTTGTCTCGTTCGGGCGAAAGATTATTTAAAATTTCTGTAGCTGTTTTAGGTTTGTTTACAAGATCTAATTTTTCATTAACTACTCTAAATTTTCCATCAATATTTCTATGTCTAAATGCATACACATATGAATCTTTAACCGAACCGACAACTAAAGGACTATGAGTTGAAACAACGAACTGAATATTAGGAAAAG
>CALLKB010000060.1 GCA_938008575.1 uncultured Cytophagaceae bacterium
AGCATCTACGAATTGGGACATCGTATGCGTTTCTGCGTGATAGACCGCCGCGACATCATCGATGATTTTTCGGAAGATGTAGGGATCCATCAAAGAGAAAATCTGATTGGTAGCTGCAAGACCTAAAGCAGCGAAAACGCGCCAGCGGTATTGAGAGAGGTATTTTAGTAATAGTTTCATGATGTAAAATCCCCAGGCTAAAGCCTGGGGTTATAAGTTATTTAAGCCTAGAATACAGTCTAGGAAAACCAAAGAATCATACTTCATAAAAACCGCAGACTTCAGTCTGGGGAAACCCAAGTGGGCGCGTTTATTCAAACCGTCCCAAAGCCATTTCTGCCACCGTTTTGCCTATCGACAAGGACGAAGTAGCCGCAGGACTTGGTGCATTTAATATATTGATCACTTTTTCGTCTTGCACGATGGAGAAATCATCGAGCAAACCGCCATTGCGATCACAAGCTTGAGCACGAACACCTGCACCTCCTTCAACTAAATCGTCGATTTGAATTTCTGGAATTAGCCCTTGAAGTGCTTTGGTAAACGCTTCTTTGGAGAAGCTTCGGTACATTTCTCCGAGGCCCGTTTCCCAATATTTAGCCGCTACTTTTTGGAAGCCAGGCCATGTTAGGGTATCCCAAAGTTCTTTGGCATTGATCCCTAATTTCTTGTATCCTTCTTTTTTAAAGGCCAAAACGGCATTCGGTCCAGCCTCTACCCCACCACGCATCATGCGGGTAAAATGAACGCCCAAGAATGGAAAATTCGGATCAGGTACCGGGTAAATCAAGTTCTTCACCAAGTACTCTTTATCTTTTCTCAATTTGAAATATTCGCCACGAAACGGCACAATGCGAACATCCAAAGGTTCTTTTTGTGTCCATTGAGCCACTTGATCCGAATACAAACCGGCGCAATTGATGATCAATTTTGCCTCGTAAACAGCCTTATCCGTTTCCACGATGGAATAGCTAAGCCCTTTGGTAATATCGGTTACTTTTTCTCCTAGGTGTAGTTCGCAACCTTTCGCTTGAATGCCTTGCGCTAATTTGGCAGCTACCGCACGGTAATCTACGATTCCTGTTTGAGGCACCCACATCCCCTCAACTCCGATGACATGCGGTTCATGCTCGCGCATTTCTTCTAGACTTAACTTTTTCAAGCCATCCAATCCATTTTGTTGGCCTCGTTGAAATAAATTCTCCAATTGAACTCGTTGGTCTTGCGTGCTAGCCACAACAATTTTCCCGGTCAATTCGAAAGGAATTTCTTCTTTTTGGCAATAATCGATTAATTGATGATAACCTTCTATACAATTTTTGGCCTTCAAAGAACCCGGTTTGTAATATAAACCCGAGTGGATAACGCCGGAATTATTTCCAGTTTGATGCATGGAAACCATTGGCTCTTTTTCGAAAAGGGCGATTTTCAATGCGGGATTTGATTCCAATAAGCGGTGTGCTGTCGCGAGGCCCACGATGCCTCCGCCGACGATAATTACATCTAATGCCATAAAGTGGATGAGTGAAATAACTAAGCCTCAAAGATACGAAATCGAGGCGGGGAATTATCAATTAATTATCAGGTACTTGATGAATTTTCGAAATAGCTTGGGTGATTTTTTTGTAGCTTTGTGCTCCCTCTTTTCTAGCTTCGCCAAACCTTCAAGGATTGGCGAAGTTGAGGGGATAAGCACAAAAGCCTTGAATCCACAGATTGAACAATTGTATCGCATGGCGCAAAAGCCATCCCGAATTATTTTGGGATTGATGTCGGGGACCTCCCTCGACGGCTTAGACATGGCTTTATGTCGTTTCAGCGGACAAGGCTTACAGACTCAATGCGAGGTATTGCATTTTGACTCGGTTCCGTTCGAAGAAGATTTCAAAGTGTCCATTCGAGCAGTATTTGCGAAGGAAAACATTCATTTCCCTAGTTTATGCACCTTGAACGCGCAAATCGCGCGGACACATGCAGACATTATTTTGCAAACATTGCAACGCTGGGGAATTCAGCCCTCGGATGTGGATGCTTTGGCCTCACATGGCCAAACCGTGATGCACCGACCGGACCGCTCGGGCCATTTCCCGCATTCAACTTTGCAAATTGGGGATGGGGATCATTTGGCGCATTTGACAGGAATTATAACACTTTCCGATTTTCGCCAAAAACATATTGCGGCGGGAGGCGAAGGAGCTCCTTTGGCAATGTTTGGGGATTATTTTTTATTTACCAAAGCCGGAGAAGATCGGATTTTATTGAACATGGGTGGCATTGGAAACTTCACCTATTTGCCAGCCAATCAAGACTCCAAAGGCATATTAGTAACAGATACAGGTCCAGGAAACACCCTAATTGATGCATGGGTGCGGGCACATTATCCGGGAAAAAGTTTTGATGAAGATGCGCAGATAGCACGATCGGGAAAAGTAAATACGGAATTCTTAAGAGCATTGATGGATTTATCTTTTTTCAAAGAAGCCTTTCCAAAGAGTACGGGGCCAGAATATTTTAATTTAGCACAAGTGAAATCATTGGCGCCGGCAGGTATTTCTTCGGAAGACGTTATGGCGACATTAACTCGGTTTACGGCAGAAAGCATTGCATTGGCCATTCAAACCTATACGAAAATTACGACTGGCAGCATATTTGCAAGTGGTGGTGGGGCAAGAAATCCCTTAATCATGGAACATTTGCGCGCATTATTACCCGGTTTTATTGTACAAGATTCCGCGGCTTTGGGAATTGAATCCGCGGCCAAAGAGGCGGTTTTATTTGCTTTGTTGGCCAATGAAACCTTGCTAGATCCGGGTGTTGCTCGCGACCGACGTTTGGGGGATTCGCCTTGGATGACGATGGGGAAGATTAGTTTACCCAATTGAGTTAAGAGTTAAGAGTTAAGAGTTAAGAGTGAAGAGTGAAGTGGTAAAATTATCCTCCGGACTTAGGACTAGCGACTAGTGACTGACGACTGTTTAATAAATTATCCTCAGGACTATAGACTTCGGACTAAAGACTAGCGACTGTTTTCTGACCACTGACAACTGACTACTGACAACTGATATATGAAATACAAATTACAAGATTACATCCTTTTTGAAAACGAGGACTTCATCGTCATCAACAAACCCTCAGGCATTGCGACCTTGGATGAGCGGAAGGATGATTATGCACCGAGTATCCTGCGCATGGCGAAAGTCTATTCAGAAGATGCTCAGGTGGGACACCGCTTGGATAAGGAAACAACAGGCGCTTTGGTCATTGCGAAAAACCCGGAAGCTTACCGACATATTTCCATGCAATTTGAGCATCGTGAAACGGCGAAACGTTATCATGCCGTGGTGGAAGGCATGCACGACTGGGATGGCATGTTGGTAAATTTACCCATCCTCCCACTCAAAGACGGGAAAGTAATTATCGCAAGATCTAACGGCAAGCACGCGGAAACTTGGTTTCGTTCCTTGAAGGTTTACAAAGGTTATACTTTGGTTGAATGCATGCCCATCACGGGACGTATGCACCAAATCCGAATTCACCTAACTTGTTTACATGCGCCCATCGTGGCGGATGAAATGTATGGAGGGAAAGATGTTTATCTATCGGATTTAAAACGAAATTTTCATTTGAAAAAAGATACGGAAGAACGCCCATTGATGCGTCGCGTGGCCTTGCATGCACATAGTTTGAGCTTCAATTTAATGGATGGGAGCCCGATCACGGTGGAGGCGCCCTATCCAAAAGATTTCAATGTCTTGGTAAGACAATTGGAGAAGTATTCGTAAATTTGCAACCCTGGCTCCGTAGTTCAATGGATAGAATGTAGGTTTCCGGTACCTAAGATGAAGGTTCGATTCCTTCCGGGGCTACAAAATGACCTCTGGTCAACAAAAAAGGACATTTCATAACGAGATGTCCTTTTGTATTTTAGGTAAAAAGGGAACTTGTGTAGCAGATTTGTGTAGCAAGTGTGAATTATAATTCAAAGCTGTCCTCGAAAACCTTGATTGCCTTATCAGCGAATTTCTGCGGGAATTGCTTCAAATACCCTTGTGTTTGTTGAACCGTTGCATGACCAAGGGCAAAAGAAATCTCCTCAATTGATGCACCACTCTCTAACATGTGGTAAGCAAATGAATGACGACTAACATGACTTGAAAGTTCCTTGATACCCAAATCTCTTCCGATTCTTCGCAATTTTGAGTTATATCGGGAACGACCTCTTGTAAGTAGTTTTATTTGGTCACGGTTCAACCTTTTCTTGTCAAAAATCTTCAAATCCTTAAAATCCTCATATGGGAGATAGTCAAAGACATGTCCCGGTTCTTTCTCCCCCATGATTTCACACATTGAGTAGGCAACCATTGACTCCATTCTACGGATTAAACCATCGATAATCACAACCTCCTCGCTATAATCATCAAACTTGTTTCTTTTAAGATGGTTGTTAAGGTTGACAACGTCCAATACCGTCAAGGAACCGAAATCCTTCTCGGTATGGATATTAAGTAATGTTTCCAATTCTCTAACGCTTAGATTTAACTGACCAATTGGATTTAATTCCAAGGCTCGTTGAAATTCCATTGAATAAAAGTAAGACAGTAGTTTCGCAGATTTGAAGGAGAAAGGAACAGATAACAAATCATCGTTCTTTTGAATAATCAACTCAAGTCTTCCATCTACGAAGTGTTTAAAGTTCATTAGCAGAATATCAGATACACGAAGACCTGAGGTAAAAAATTGAAATAGGAACTGATACTTCCCTTCCATTGTCTTGATTCTCTTTTTACCATCCATCTCCTGATAGTTGATAATCTTATCTATTTCATCCTTCTTCAACATGCGAGACTTTATCTTCTCCAGGTTCTTTTTTGGTACTTGGATAATGTAATGGTCCGTCTTTATCGTCTCAAGGTGCGGATGATGTTGATTAAACTTCCTGACAAGAGTTTGGATTACCACAATGTAGTTGAACCTCGTGTTGTTTTTCTTTGTAGCGGTTGGGTCCTTAATTCGATTGGTTTGCTTTGCAATGAATATTGCATACTCATAGATAAAGTCAAACCGACGCAAAATTTCAATTGGAAGTCTATCTAAGTTGTAGCGGTCCTTGATGAAGAGAACCATAGAATTGACGATGGTGGTGTACTTATTTTGGGTTGCAATAGAATCGTAATCCTTGACCAATATCTCCCTGCAGAACTCAATAAAACATATCTCTTTCTCAGCAACAAACGTAGGTGTTTGGTAGTCAAATTTCTTCTGCGTTTTGGTCTTTTGACTGAATTGGTTTTTTAACATTTGAATCCTACTGTTGATTAGAATGTAATCCACATCTTCGTTCACCTTTACTTTTTCATTGTTTCCATCCCAAAGTTTAACCGGTATTTTATAACCAATTGACTTTCTTGATATAGGAGTTCTATCATCGAATATACTTTCAATGATAGTTCCTGTGTTCTTGTCTTTTTGAGACTTTCTTAATGAAAAAAACTGGTACATGACTCTTACTTAATTATTTTAAATCCTTCACCTATGAACTCCTCGATGAACACTTTACTTCCTTTAACTTGAACGAAGCTGTACTTCAACCTTATGTAGGCAAAGTATCGTTTTACCCCATCTACAATCAGGTTATTTTGATTAACTTCAATTGGTTCTAATACTTCTCCATTTTCAATTTTTTGACAGAAAAAAAGAATGTCATTTAGCTTGCAGTGGTATCCTTTTTTAACGTGTAACTCTTTAATAGAAATTCTTGTAGTACCTTGATTGTAACCATGGTTTGAGTTGAGACCACCTGATTGGATGACCTCCTTCAAATCCACTAAAACTTCATTATTTGTTTTCACTTTATGTCCTTTAATTGGAGGCAATATTTAATACAAAAAGGACATTCAATGCAATGATAAGCCTTTTCTGTATTTTCAACTGCATTGGCTTTTACCAGCTTTTCTTAATTAAAACTCAATAAATAACTATTACATTCCAAGTCCCTTTAATTTCATATTGGTACTTCAAATTGTCATTTAACATTTTTGTGATGTACCATTTTGGGAGATTTTTTGATAACATAGTACAAAGGGTGATTTCTGTATTCAAGTACCATCCTATCATATAATTTCATTTGTTTCTCCCAATCTTCATCACTAAAGAATCGACCTCGTTTCTCCAAAAATCCTCTATTTGTTTCTAAAAAGATTTTTAACTTAAAATCAAATCCTCTCTTCTCAAGTTGTTCTTTGACTAATCGTTTGTCTTTGTTAAAATTTTGTGATTTCATATACTATTTTTTGAAACTTTAATGAGAGATTAAACACCTGTAAATCCCAATTTTTCTCTTTTATCTGCCGTTAATAATTAGTCCACGGAGACATCATACCACATATCAAAAGTCAAATCATTAATAGATTCATGTGCTTTCACTTGAGGCTCAGGAATAAGTTCATCAAATCTTACACCCAAAAGAGACTCCAATTCATCAATTCTCTCAGAGGGGTCAGAAGATTCAAACTCAAAATCATCCGATACATCAACTTGTGTGTAACAAAAAATGGAAAATGAGCACACAGCGGTAACTTTTTTCATAATTTAAAATTTAAATTGTTTAGCGGAGTTTGAAATTTATACACTCCAAGGTTGGCACTATCTTTATGCGGCAATCGATAATTCGATTTTCGCTTGTTCTCTTTCTTCAAGACGCTTTGTAAGACGTTTATTACAAAAATCAATTGACTCATGGTCAACGTCCCAGCCGAACCCATTTCTACCATTTAAAATTGCCGATTCCAGTCCCGAACCACTGCCTACGAATAAATCCCCTACATTTTCACCCGGATTACTATACCCAAGGATGAATTTCTCATAAATGTTAACAGATGTTGGGGCCTGGTGATAAAATTCATCTTCCACATCCGCGTATTCTGACTTTTGAAATACAGACTCAATAAAGACATTAGTAATTGATGACTCAGGAGAAGCCATTGAATAACCTTTACCTCCCGTAGTTCTTGAAGAACCAGGAATCACTTTGAATTCTCCGATTGAAGAGGGTCTTGTAACGTCATTGAATAGCGTTTCATTTGCAGGTTTTAAACCTGCTACGATGATGGTTTCTTTTGAATTCAGAAATCTTGCCACGTGAGGTGTAGCCTTTTGATTTGTCTTCACAAATGTGTTTACATCATGGATATACCACCCATCCTCAGCAAGTGCAGTTTCTAATTTGGTACAAACACCTTGATAACCATCTCTGTAAGTCTCACCAATGATAATCACAATCACTCCATTTGGAAGCAACTTTCTTTTAGCTCCTTGATAAAACTTAACCTCGTTCTTAATGTAATCAGCCAAGGTTTCTTCCTGACCATGGATAAAATAATCAGGTTGATTTCTGTATTCACGAAGCTGAAAATATGGTGGTGATTGGATGAACATTCTCATACTTCCATCAGGGATATTTGATAGGTCAAATGACGAAGTGTTGAACAAATGAAAGCTGACGTCATTTACTTTTCCTTCATAGTCTCTACGTTTTCTCTCCTCGATTTTAGATTCTTTCTTAATCTTATCTTCAAGTAAATCATGTGCTTTTGAGATGGTAAATAGTCCATTTTCCAATCCAGCCATTATTCCTACCTTATTCCCTGGATTCTCATCTTCAAACCATTTGATTTCCATTAACTTTCTTAATGTTGATGCACAAATTGAAAGGTCTAGCAAGTGGCAAACCAACTCCCATCTCCCTTTACCAATAAGTCCATAATGTTCATCCTTGTCGATAAAATCAAAACCCATTAAATCTCTTTTCTTACCTTGAGATTTCCCGATAAGTCCTAACATATGCTCTCCATAATGCATCATCTCACTGTATGACATTTTGGTTCGCTGATTACTGGTTAATCTGATTTTTACCACATCCTCATCAGGAATGTTAATGTGCAGACATTGCAAAGTTTTCAATCCTAAGGATTTCGCAACTTCCAATCTGACGATTCCGTCTGTAACATAAAAGGTATCTCCAACAAGATTACCAAGTAGTGGTGTAAACTGACCCAATCGATTCATGGTGTATTCGATGTGGTCCTTCTTTTTTGGTTTCACAAATTGCTCAAGCAAAGGGTGAATTTTGATATTATCGACTTCGATAACTTCAACATTAATTACATTTTTCATGCGTTAAAATTTAATTGTTAATAAATCTGATTAAAAGTTGGTAAAATATTTTGTCAACCATATTTGGGTCTTAAAAAACGGACTTTCATCCGTCTCGTTTTTTTTTAATTCTTTCCTGTGTTAAGATATGTTTGATAGTAGTTATCCCACAACTCAAACCTTAACGCTGTTTTGATGAACTCGTTCTTGTCACTAAGTTTGAACTCAAAAACCCACGCCTTACCATCAATTGATGCAACATGGTCAGCTCTAACTGCTCTGGCAAACTTTTGTAATTGTTTCCAATCCGTTACTTGTTCAGCTTCAGTCATAAAGTAGTCTTTAAGTACTTTTTTCATGGAAAACTCTAAACCCAATTTTCCTTTCAGGCCAAATGTCTTCGAGACCTTGATGAACTTGTTACCGTCATCATCAATCCAGTTTAGTTTAACCAAGTCATATTCATCACCGTTAGCCTTTTTGGTAATCGTTTGATAGCAATCAGGTTTAAGAACCATTGTTAGTCGTCTTACGCGAATCTTCTTTTCTTCAATTACTTGAAATATTTCTTCCGGTGACATCGAAGACTCAGCATCCTTGAATTCAAGTTTCGATGTGTAAAAATTCAAAACATCTTGAACCAGTCTATCACGTTCAGCAAACACCTTCTTTCTGAACCCATCTAAAATATTAGCGGAGAACTTACCTGACTCGTATGCAGAAATCATTTGAGGTAATGTCATACCTTCAATTTCATCAGCGGGAAATGCCATGAATGACTTCCCATTAATGAAGTCTAATGTTGCCAAATCCTCTGTCAACATCTTAAGGTTTTTATTCTTTAGCTCCTTATTATCCGAATCCTTATTTTTCATTCCCTTGTAATTTTTTACAAATGTATATGAAGTTTTATTTTCATACAAATTATTTTGTCAACTTTTTTCTTCTTGTAATTTAAACGAAGGCCAAATGTGCCACTATTCAATTGAATCGTTGATTTCGTCTATAATTTTTTTTATGTCATGAAGGTCCGTATCCATGTGTTTTATGATAGTTCCCCGGTGAATTCCTGAATATTTGGATATACTTGACTTGGAAATGGGGATACCTTTGGCTTCCATCTCCTCAATTGTGGCCCTAATTTTCAGCTTGCTTTCGTTCTCTTTTAGGATACCTCGAATCTTACCAGAAACCTTACGTTTGTTAAATGTCGCATCGCAATCCTTGTTGTAATGGATACGTTTTAAGACCGGCTTGACCTTTGAGTTTCCAAGGAATGTTGCACCATTAAATACGGTATCAAATAAACCCATCAGTTCACGCAGCTCCATCTTCTTATTACCGGTATATTCCTCATTCACATGATATAGATATGACAAGAGCAAATGTTTATCGGCAACTGGGTTAAGGAATAGTAGCTTGTGAATCATACTGGTAAACGTCTTATGTTTTAAAGTATCTTTAATTAGATATTGAAAACGTATCTCAACGTAATTAACTTCATTATAATCTACTACTGGATTCTTTACATTTACTGGTGTTTCCAGTATCAATTGCTCTAAAACTTCCTTGATTGGAATAGGTATAAATGGTTCTTGAGGTGCACAATGGATACGTATCATTGTAGTTTTAGGTTTTTTTTCTTCCAACCGGCACTTATCTTCCTTATTCCTGCCCTTTTTAAATAATTCCACCGGTATGTCTAATTCATTCTCATAGTTATAGAATAAATCAGGGTCTGAAGATATAAACATAGCACGTGCAATACCGCCAGCATTGGTATCTATCTTCTCATTAACCAATATGTTATCAATTATGTATTGTCGAGCAATAAGGAAGTCAT
>CALLKB010000061.1 GCA_938008575.1 uncultured Cytophagaceae bacterium
TATTTTTCAGCCATTTTCATTCGGTCATAGGGATCTATCTGGGATCACATATCGGAAATATCAATGACCTCGAAAATTCCATCGCACGTTCGCGTCCATTTGCCGCCTTTACACCTACCACCTTCAGCAGGGAAATTGACCGTCCTAATCAAGATGTCACACACAGCCTTGGAAAATTAAAAGCTCAATATCAATTAATACATGGGCGCGCCATTCGAACCACATTGGCGATCCAAAATGACGAACGCCTCGAATTGGATGTTCTCCGTGCGGGTAAAAACATCAACAATCTGCAATTCTTGTTGCGAACGTTCAACGGCGAAATTTTGCTAGACGAATCCAACGCAAACCAATTGTGGAAGGGGCAATTGGGTATCAATTTCCAAATTCAAGGAAATATCACCTCGGGGAAAGACGTGACAAATCCTACGCTCACAACAAGCCTATTACCTAACTACTTTCAAAATACATTGGGTCTTTTCGCCATCGAACGAATGGTCAAAGAAAAATACGAATTGGAAGTCGGCCTGCGAATCGATGAAAAAAACATCGACATTCACCGACCGAAATCCAATTATTCGAATATCATTTATCGCAATGGGAAGCATTACCTTGGCCTATCCGGTAGCTTAGGCCTTAAATACCATTGGACGGATAAATTAGAAAACCACCTAATCCTCGCTCGGGCCTTTCGCGCTCCTGGTGTAAATGAACTCTTTTCCTATGGAGTCCATCATGGAGCAGCTGCATTTGAAATTGGTGACCCAGGTTTGAAAGGCGAAACGGCCTATAATTTAAGCTTAAACACCCTTTATGCCCCCAAGAACTTTCAAATTGAAGTGGGACTTTATAACAATTACATCCAAAACTTCATTTACCTAAGACCCATGGTTGACAATGGCAATGCGGTTTATTTCACCACCGTCCGCGGTGCTTTCCCCGGATTTGCTTACGAACAAATCAACGCCGTTTTTCAAGGTATTGATGCCCAAGTCAATTATCAGATCACACCCCAATTGTCCATCCAACAAAAATCGAGTATCGTTCATGCATTTGATTCAAGTCATAATTTTACTTACTTGGTCAACATTCCAGCCAATCGATTCGAATATACAATCAGCTATCGTTGGATGCAGGAAAAACAATATGTGAGCGTTGGTCTTGTGCAAGTGGGCGAACAAACCCGCGTCGAACCGGGCTCTGACTATGCGACGCCACCCAAAGGCTACCAACTCGTTCAGGCGAACTGGGGCATTCGTTTAAAGAAAATCGATGTGGGACTTCGAATCAGTAATGCGTTCAATACCGCTTACCGCGATTACTTGAATCGTTTCCGCTATTATGCAGATGATCAAGGACGCAATATCAGCCTGAAATTAGGGTATCATTTCTAGCGGCGAAGCCAGGATTCTGGGTTTTGGCGAACCGTA
>CALLKB010000062.1 GCA_938008575.1 uncultured Cytophagaceae bacterium
GTATCGATTTTAGCAATTATCGGAATCATTTATGGTTCGGTGATTGCAATCCAACAAAAAGACGCGAAACGCTTACTGGCCTATTCTTCCTTTGCACACGTGGGTTTAATGGCGGCAGGAATCATGACACAAAGTGTGGATGGAATTCAAGGAGCTTTATACCAAATGCTTTCGCATGGTATCAATTTGGTTGGTCTATTCTTTGTGATTGAAGTAATTGAACGTCGTACAAAAACACGTGAATTAGCTCAATTAGGTGGCATTACACAATCATCCTATGTGCTGACAGTCGCGTTTATTGTCTTGAGTTTAGGATCTGTGGCGCTCCCATTGACGAATGGTTTTATCGGTGAATTCTTATTATTAAAAAGTGTATTCGACCAAGAAATGTACTTGGGAATCATTTCAGGAATCACGATTGTTTTAGGAGCCGTTTACACTTTACGCTTGATTCAAAAATCAATCTTTGGTAATGTGTCCAAAGTGACAAAAGACTTTGAAGATCTTTTGTTAGGAGAAAAACTTGTATTAATACCCTTAATCCTCTTGGTTATTTTGGGAGGTTTGTTCCCTCAATATGTTTTATCCTATAGTGCAGCAAGTGTAGAAAAACTTGTCGCATTATTAAACTAAGTGGAAATTTAACAACAGCAAAGCAGAATTATGACAGCTATCATTGCTCTATCATTATTTGGAATCCTGAACCTATTTTTAGGCTTTTGGTTATCACGTAAAATGATCCAACAAATCACGATGCTTTTTCTAGCAATAGGCATTGGTATCACGTTGACAGATTGGAATCATGAGTTTTTGTGGTTTGGAAATATGTTCCGTACGAACAATACGTCGATCAACTTCAGCGTGATTATCCAACTCGCGGCATTTTTTGTCGTTGCATTCTCGAACGCATTCGGACAAGATGATGAGCATACACATCCGGCAGAATACTACGCCATCATGCTATTTTCAACCGTAGGGGCCATTATCATGGTTTCCTTCGACCACTTAATGATGTTGTTTGTTGGTCTTGAGATCTTATCCGTGGCGATGTATGTATTGACAGGTTCAGACAAGCGTAATTTACGGTCTAACGAAGCTGCGATTAAGTATTTCTTAATGGGATCGTTTGCGACAGGAATCCTATTATTTGGTATGACACTAGTATATGGCGCAACACGTACGTTTTACATTTCCAATATGGCAAATGTCATTGCAAGTACAGCACCAGAGTCAATGCCATCATTTTTGTATGCAGGTGTTTTATTAATGTTGGTCGGCATGTTGTTCAAAGTATCCGCAGCACCCTTCCATTTTTGGACACCAGATGTCTATGATGGCGCGCCTACAATCTTTACCATGTTCATGTCAACGGTCGTGAAAACGGCTGGATTTGCTGCTATTTACCACATCTTCGCGGGTGTATTCGGTGGCTTATATTCGACTTGGGTTATGCCGGTTTATTACATTTCCATGTTGACCTTATTAATTGGAAATGTCACGGCAGTGTACCAACAAAGCATCAAAAGAATGTTGGCCTATTCTAGCATTTCCCATGCAGGATATATGTTATTGACGGTTTCGGCAAGACAAGGAAGCTCAACATCGAGTATCTTATTTTATTCATTGGCTTATACATTGGCGACATTAACGGCCTTTGCAGTATTTAAAATCGTTTCAGAATACCAAACGGGCAGAACAGAAAAGCCAAATAATTTTCAGTCTTTTGAAGGCTTAGCGAAAGCGAATCCATTCTTAGCATTTTGCTTTACGGTTTCCTTATTATCACTAGCCGGAATTCCACTAACTGCTGGATTTTGGGGAAAATTCTTCGTCTTCACGGATACCTTTAATCGCAATATTGTCTATCCGGTCATCATAGCTATTTTAATGTCGGCCGTAGGTATTTACTATTATTTCAAAGGAATTATTGCCGTATATTTCAAACAAGGAGATATTCAAAAAATAGAGGTAAGTACATTATATCAAGTAGCATTAGGCTTAACAACCTTAGGAACATTGGTATTAGGCTTGTTTCCAAACTTAGTTAAAAGCCTATTTTAATTGAAGAAAAAATCTGAACTTTTTAATCGGAAAGATTTAATTGCCTATTTCTTGATTGCAGGAACTGGGGCATTGATTCAATTATTGGCAGGTGCCTTGTTAAAGGATTGGTTTCATTTGGCCTATGAATCGACCATACTTCCTGCCTATTTCATTTCATTAATCGCAGGATTTATCTTGACTAAATTGTTTGCATTTAATGCCCGACAATCCCAACAAACTCGTAGGGAAATGATCAAATTCATGATGGTCGCAACTTTTTCAGGCTTTGTCACTTGGGGATTTAGTATTCTTCCTTACCATATTATTCAAGCGAGCTACCAGGATTTATTCATTCAAATTCCCTATTCATTCAAGAAGGTAAATGTAACGCAAATCAGTACGACCTTAAATGGAATGGGATTCAGTTTTGTATCAAACTATGTTTTGCACAAAACGTTTACCTTTAAAAGTAGTGGGTTTTACGACCGTTTCAAGGACCTCATTAAGTAACAAGCCCAATCAATCCCGTTTAGGTATTAGATTAATCTTAATTTTCTTAAGAATTCACAATGCCAATACGCGCTGTATGACGCGATTTTACCAAAAACCCCACTAATTCTTAAAAAATTCTTAAAATTTTAGCTCGATTGTTTGCAATTAAAAATATATCGCGTAGTTTTGTAGCTCAAACCTTAAAATATTACAAAAATGAAGAAAGTATTCGCTTTAGCTTTCGTTGCTGGTATGGTAACTTTAGCATCTTGTGGTGAGAAAAAAACTGAGGCTGCTGCTGATTCAGTTGCTGCTGATACAGCTGCTGCTGCACCAGTTGATACTGCTGCTGCTGATACAGCTGCTGCTGACACTGCTGCTGCTAAATAATTTTAGCCAGTCTCACAAAAGAGTCCTTCGCATGCGAAGGACTTTTTTTATGCCCGTCTATGAACAAAAGCAGAAAAATAGCTTCATTCTTAGACCACTTCCCTCCGAAAGTGGCAGAATACTGTTTTAACTTATGGGACGAGCACCAATTTGATTTTATTGTTTCCAAGAAACGAGACTCAAAATTAGGGGATTTCCGTTTTTCACCTTCCAAAGGATTTCAAATCACAGTTAATCACAACCTAAATCCCTTTGCTTTTTTAGTTACTTATTTGCACGAAGTCGCGCATTTGGTTACTTATCAGAAATACAAAAATAAGGTTAATCCGCACGGTCAAGAATGGAAGGATGCTTTCCTAGCATTATTTGATCCATTATTAGATGTCGACCTCCTGCCAGTAGAATTAGTCCAAGTACTTAAGACGTATTTAATTAATCCTGTTGCGACCTCTAATGGCTATACACCTTTGGTTGAAGTACTTAAGAAATTTGATGTACCGACAGAAACAGAAGCCAGCTTATTATTCAACTTACCCGAAGGCACGACATTCAAATTAAAAAACCTTATTCTACAGAAAGGTAAACTACGCAGAACCCGCTACATTTGCTTAGAAGTACACACCGGCAAATTATACCTCGTAGCAAAAAATGCTCAAGTACAAACACTCGACACATAAGCGTAAACCGTTCCTGCTTTTGTTGGTGCTCTTCTTGTTTACATGGAATCTCTTTGGGCAAATAGACACTCCACTCCAACAAGGAAAATGGATTAAACTCGCGGTTACGCAGTCGGGGTTTTACACAATCAATCCTGCATGGCTAGCGAAACATCACATTGAAAATACCCAACCAGATAAAATTTGCATCTACGCGGCGAATAAAGGCATGCTTAATCCGAATGAGCCTTATCAAAATGGGTTGCTAATGCCAATCACGGCATATTATCAAGGAGGAACAACGTCAAATTGGAGCATCCTGTTTTGGGGCGAATCCCCGCATGCGCTTCGCCAACAAGAAACGTGGAAACAAGAAACGAACCTATTTAGTGATTCCACGTATTATTTCATTCAGCTAGATGCAGCGAAAACAAACCCAATCGAAGAAATTGATAACGTTCCGTCGAATGTCCCCTTTTTACCCTACGCCTGGTCATTAAAACATTATGAGCCCGAAACTTATAATCTTCTCCAATCTGGTCAAACTTGGTTGGGCGATGCATTCTACGGTAACTCGAGTAAAATTTTACAATACACACTACCTGATTATTTGAGTGGCCAAGCAGCCTATTTGAACGTCAAACTTTTTACCAGCAGCGTTTCCCCAAGTACATTCTCCATTCCGATTATTGATAAATCCATTTCGATTAAACCCATACTCGGTGGCCGTTATGACAACAAATCATTCGGTGAAGACATATCCACCTGGACAAGCCCCGTTTTAACAAACAAATCCTGGACTTGGCCGATCAACTTCCAAAGCACCGGAGGAACAGGTTACCTAGATTACATTAGTTTCATGTATCCCAAAGGATTCGATGCCAATTATGAAAATCCTTTATATCTACTTCCCAATAAAACAGATTCGCTATTGAACATCACGATTCCGAATTTACGAGCGAGCCAACAAATTTGGATTAATAACGGGGGGATTACGTGGAAAAAGCTTGCGCGAAATGCAAGTTTCAGCTATTCCTTTCATCCGAATAGTCAATTAGCCATTGCTAATTTAGAGCAAGCAAATGAGCCTATTTTCTGTGGACAAATAGGGAACCAAAATACATTCAACATAGCTGCTGATACGGAATTGCTCATTTTGTCAAGTTCTCCATTAGAGAACGTAGCAAGCAATTTCGCGAAATACAAAACTTCGCAGCGAAATATCAAGTCAAAAAATATTACAACTCAGGCGATATTCAATGATTTCAGTGGAGGAAAACAAGACGTAACAGCTATTCGAAATTTTATCCGTTTTCAATTCCAAAAACAAGGATCAAAATTGAAATACGTCATTCTCTTGGGGGATGCCTCCATAGATTATAAAGGTAAAAACGTTGTGTCGACAGCTTTGGAAAAAGCTTGTTTTGTTCCAACTTATCAAAGTGAAGAATCATTTCATCCGCTATTGAGTTATGCATCAGACGATTACTATGGGATTTTCCCTGAAGGTTCAGGGGTATGGAAGGAAGGTGAAAATTTACAGGTAGCTATCGGACGAATTCCTGCAAAGAATCCGCAAGAGGCTGAAATGTTTGTCAACAAATTGAAGGATTTTGAATCCAAACAATTAACTGCTCCCCCTCGATTTGCCTGGGTCGCGGATGATGGCGATTCCAATATCCACATGCAGGATGCGGAAGATTTTTCAACGATGCTTCAAAAAGCCTTGTTCCCCGTTCAACAAGAAAAATTGTATCTGGACCAATACCCAATGCAATTAAGCAATGGTGTTTATACGAGTCCGGCAGGCACAAAAGCCTTAGTAAATCTCTTCGAAGAAAAAGCAGATTTCATTCATTTCATGGGTCATGGATCGGAAAGCGGCTGGACAGATGAAAAGCTCCTCACGACGAATGAACTAATCAAACTAAAAAATAACACGCATTTACCGATATTACTAACAGCAACTTGTCAGTTCGGACGATATGACGACCCGAACATCTTGTCCGGTGGAGAAGTAAGTTTATTATCGGATCAAGGGGGTGCCATTGCATTAATCAGTACAACAAGACCCGTTTTCCAAAGTAGCAATTACTTGTTTGGGCAGGCATTCTACCGGTCTATGTTGGCCAACAAAGAAAATGG
>CALLKB010000063.1 GCA_938008575.1 uncultured Cytophagaceae bacterium
TAACTGACCGTTGGTTAGGTGGTATGTTGACAAACTTCGCGACTGTACGTAAGTCCATCAAGAAAATGTCAAGCATCGACAAGATGTTAAAAGACGAAGTTATTGTTAAAACCCTTGCGAAACGTGAGCGTTTAATGATGACTCGTGAGGAGGAGAAATTAAAGCGTGTGTTAGGTGGTATCACCGACTTGACTCGTCTACCAGCGGCATTGTTCGTGATTGACGTGAAGCGTGAGCACATCGCTGTATCTGAAGCTAAGAAATTGGGTATCCCAGTTTTCGCTATGTGTGATACAAACTCTAATCCTGAATTAGTAGACTTCCCTATCCCTGCTAATGATGATGCGTACAAATCAATCGCTATTATCGTTAAAGCAATCAGCAAAGCAATCGAAGAAGGTTTATCTGAGCGTAAGCAAGATAAAGACGATGCGCGTATCGCTGAAGAGGAAGAAGCAAAACGTGCGGTAGACGCAACAGATGCTCAAGAAGCTGCTAAGGTAGCCGCTAAGTACGAAAAAGAAGCAGAACAAGAATAAACAATATTCATATTATGTCAATTACAGCCGCAGACGTTAATAAATTACGCCAAATGACTGGCGCTGGGATGATGGATTGCAAGAAAGCTTTGACTGAAGCCAATGGTGACTTCGAAGCTGCAGTCGATATCCTTCGCAAAGCAGGTCAAAAAGTAGCAGCAAAACGCGCTGACAACGAAACCAACGAAGGTGTCGTGTTAATCGCAATGAACGCAGATCACTCAAACGGTAAATTAATTGCCCTTGCTTGTGAAACTGAGCCCGTTTCTAAAGTTGATGCATTCAATGATTTAGCTAAAAACATCTTAGATGCTGCCGTGAAATCTCACGCTCCATCTGCACATGATTTATTAGCTGAGCCTCTAGCTGATGGCCGTTCTGTAGAAGGACACATCATCGAGCTTACAGGTAAAATTGGCGAGAAAATCACTTTAGCTGCATACGAGAATATCTCAGCGGAAAAAGTTGTTTCTTACATCCACTCTAACAACAAAATCGGTGTTTTAGTAGCATTCGAAAATGTTCAAGGATTTGATGTAGCTGAAGTAGGTAAGGACATCGCGATGCAAATCACTGCGATGAAACCAGTTGCTTTAGACAAAGACGGCGTTGATGCTGAAACGATCGAGCGTGAAATCGAGATCGGAAAAGATCAAGCTCGTCAAGAAGGCAAGCCAGAAGCTATGTTAGAAAAAATCGCTGTAGGTAAATTAGAGAAGTTCTACAAAGAGCAAACTTTATTGAACCAACAGTTCGTTAAGGATTCTTCGATCACGATTCGTCAATATGTTGAGTCGGCTCAAAAAGGATTAACAATCGCTTCTTTCAAGCGTATTGCCTTAGTCTAATCCCTAATTAAGTTTTAAAAAGGTCAGCCCAACAGCTGGCCTTTTTTTGTTGGCTAAATTATTCCCACATGCCCCTTCCCCACTTGAATTAATCGGGACAATTTTCTAAATTGTGGTAAAATTTAGTTTTAACATTTTCGAACAAAATAAGCTGCAATGGCCCAGATTGTGATATTAGGTGGAGGTGAAAGTGGTGTAGGCGCTGCCTTATTAGCGCAAGCCCAAGGACATCAAGTCTTTCTCTCCGACCAAGGAGAACTCAAGGCCGCTTATCAATCGGAATTAAGCCAACATCAAATACCCTTCGAGTCAGGCCAACATACCCTCGAGCGTATTTTGCAAGCCGATGAAATTATCATCAGCCCGGGTATTCCCGAAAAATCAGACATCGTTCAAGCGATCAAAAAACAAGGAATATCCCTCGTTTCTGAAATCGAATATGCTGCACGCTATACCGACGCAAAAATTATAGCCATTACCGGTAGTAATGGAAAAACAACGACTACCCTCCTCACCTATCACCTGCTTAAAGAAGCCGGATACCATGTAGGTCTGGCTGGGAACATTGGTCAAAGTTTTGCCAAACAAGTATTGGAAAAGGCCTTCGACTGGTATGTCTTGGAAATTTCCAGCTTCCAACTTGATCGTTGCTTTCAATTTGCGCCCGATATTGCCGTATTGGTTAACATTACCCCCGATCACCTCGATCGCTACGAATATAAATTTGAAAACTACATCCACTCCAAGTTCCGTATTTTCCAAAATGCGAAAGCTGCAACAACTTGCATCTATTGGGGTGATGATGAAGTAATCCAACAATACAAGAACTTAATTCCTGCCAGCACGCAGAAACAAGAGATTCATTTTGCACCAGCTACAGGAAGCGCGACCATCACCGAACAAGAAATTATTTTCGAAGCAGGTCGTATCCAACGCGCATCAGCGCCGATTCAAGGCCCTCACAATGCCATGAACATGTCGGCGGCTATTCTCGCGGCTACAGCAGCCGGAGTCAGCTGGGAATCCATTATCCAACACCTACCCACATTCCAGAATGCACCGCATCGCCTAGAACCTTGCGGAGAATGGAAAGGTGTACGTTTCATCAATGATTCGAAGGCAACGAATGTAGACGCTGTTTACTATGCCTTAAACAGCTTTAATCAGCCTATCATCTTGATCATTGGAGGTGTGGACAAAGGCAATGAATACAAGGTCTTAGATACGCTCGTGAAAGAGAAAGTAAAAGGCATGATTTGCCTGGGGACAGATAATAGCAAATTAGAAAATCATTTTGGGCAAATGCTTGCGCATTTTACCCAAACCGACAAACTTGAAACAGCCGTTCAACAAGCCATGGATTGGGCTAAAGAAGGGGACATTGTTCTCCTTTCTCCCGCTTGTGCAAGTTTCGACTTATTCAAAAATTACGAAGACCGCGGTGACCAATTCAAGGCTACTGTCAAAAAATTGACCCATGGAAGCTAAAATAACGAAATACCTCAAAGAACACTTGGTGGGCGATTACCAAATCTGGTTCATCGTCCTACTTTTGAACATCTTCGGATTGTTGATTCAGTTTTCAACGAAAAGTCGGATGACCATGAGTGGACCCTTTGAGCCCTTAACTTCCATCATCAAAACCATTGCAATCCTGATAGCATCGTTCTACCTGATGTCATGGATATCGCGTCAGAATTACATCAAAATCACCCGATTTAGCAATATTTTCCTCTTCCTCTCTTGGGGCCTTATCTTATTTGCCTATTTCTTCGGAGAAAGTAAAGGGGGCGCCAGTCGGTGGATTAACCTGGGTTTTGTGTCGTTTATGCCTTCGGATATGGCGAAATTGTGCCTGACAGCTAGTTTGGCGAAGATCTTTTCGACCCGACAAGCCGACCAAAGTCAATACAACATTGCGACGGCTATCGTGATTCTGATCTTGATTGGAGTTACTTGTTTCTTAATCATGTTGTCAAATTTCTCGACAAGTATCTTGATTTTCATGACGAGTATCGTCTTGATGTTTTTTGGTCGGGTACCCATCAAATACATCAGCGGCATCGTAGGCATTGTAGCTTTTGTCGCAGTCATGGTGGTTTCCTTGGGAATAGGCCAACGGGCCGCAACGGTTCGTTCTCGTATTGCTACCTTCATCACGCGTGTCAGCGAACACGATAAATCGAAGTTGAAGGAGATGAATAAGAGCGATGAAAACTACCAAATCAACTTAAGTAAATATGCGATTTCCACGGGTGCTCTAATTCCCAAAGGACCCGGAAATAGCCAATATCGTTATCTTTTATCACAAGCTGAATCCGATTTCATTTACGCGATTATCCTGGAAGAATACGGACTTTTTATGGGAATCCTCATCCCACTGTTTTTCCTCTGGTTTATGTGGCGAGGTTCATCCGTGATTCGATACAGTGGCAAACCCCTCGGCGGATTGCTTTCAGCAGGATTAACCTTTTCGATTGTTATTCAGGCCTTCATTAATATGTTGGTTGCCGTAGGTGCAGGACCGGTAACGGGCCAACCTTTGCCCATGATTTCCGCGGGTGGAACTTCATTGGTATTTACAGCGATCAGCATTGGACTTATTTTATCCATCAGCCGCGACAAGGAAATGGAAACTAAAATTTAATTACTTTGAGTATCAAACGTGTTATTATTTCAGGAGGAGGAACAGGAGGTCACATCTACCCGGCTATCGCCATTGCATCTGCTTTAAAA
Source organism: uncultured Cytophagaceae bacterium (assembly GCA_938008575.1). Lineage (GTDB taxonomy): Bacteria > Bacteroidota > Bacteroidia > Cytophagales > Spirosomataceae > Aquirufa > Aquirufa echingensis. Next base: position 4,124 of record CALLKB010000063.1, read on the forward strand.
GAAATTGATCCAGAGATCGAATTCCTATTCGTAGGTGCCGAAGGCAAAATGGAAATGGAAAAAGTTCCCAAAGCCGGTTTCAAGATTATCGGCCTACCGATCGTCGGCATAAACCGCGCACATCTCCTGAAAAATCTATTATTTCCTGTAAAATTGGTCAAAAGCCTTTTTAAAGCATTCCAAATATTAGCCGATTTCAAACCCGATGTTGCTATTGGCGTAGGCGGTTATGCCTCTGGACCAATGTTATTAGCCGCTTGGACCAAAGGAGTTCCATTTTATATCCAAGAGCAAAATTCCTATGCGGGAATTACCAATAAGGCCTTGAGCTCAAAAGCCAAGCAAATATTTGTTGCCTATCCGGGCATGGAGAAATTTTTCAGCCCATCTAAATTAATCCTTTCGGGTAATCCAGTTCGGAAAGATTTAATCGATATATCTGGAAAGAAAGCGGCGGCGGCTAAGTTATTTGGCTTATCCCCCGACAAACCTACCATCTTGATTATAGGCGGTAGTCAAGGCGCGCGAAGCATCAATCAAGCGATTTTACATGGATTAGAGGCATTGGCTAATGCAAATGTGCAAATCGTTTGGCAAACAGGCGTAAGTTTTGAGTCGGAGGCCAAAGCAGCCTGCGAGAAATTCCCAGCCTTGCCGTCATATGTCTCGGCATTTATTTACGAAATGGATTTGGCGTATGCCATGGCCGACTTAGTTGTATCTCGTGCGGGAGCTTTATCCGTTTCTGAAATTTGTTTGGCAGGAAAACCGAGTGTTTTGGTCCCATTCCCGAATGCGGCAGAAGACCACCAAACGGAAAATGCGAAAAGTCTCGTGCAAGAAAATGCAGCCATTTTAGTGCTGGATTCCCAAGCGAAGGAAAACCTAGTTCCTACCGCGCTTAAAACATTAGCAGACAAAAACCTTTTAGCTACCCTAGCTGAAAATAGTTTTGGTATGGGAAAACCCAAGGCAGCCCAAGAAATTGCAGAAACCATTCTAAAGAATTCCACATGCGCATAGATATCAAATTAGCTGAGCTGAAACAAGTGTACTTTTTAGGAATTGGCGGGATTGGTATGTCGGCGCTCGCGCGTTGGTTCCTGCAAAATGGATTTCCGGTGGCTGGCTATGATAAAACAGAAAGCCCACTCACAAAAACGCTTGTCGAGGAAGGAATGGACATCCATTACAGTGATGATGTTTCTTTGATTCCCTCCATTTGTTTAGAAAACCCAGCGGCTTGCTTATTCATATACACGCCTGCAATTCCTGCTGATCACATCGAGAAAAACTATTTGTTGGGCCAAGGAATTACCTTATGGAAACGTTCGCAGATTCTCGGATGGATGACCGAACAAATCCCAACACTCGCGGTCGCAGGAACGCATGGAAAAACGACTACATCTTCTCTTTTGACGCATTTATTGGTTCATGCGAATAAAAATGTCACGGCCTTTTTAGGGGGGATTACCCAAAACTATGGGACAAATTTCATCCCGAATCACGGGCCAGAAAATATTGTTTCTGTCGTAGAAGCTGACGAATATGATCGTTCCTTTTTAACCTTGTATCCACAAGCAGCTGTTGTTACTTCAACCGATGCGGATCATTTGGATATTTATGGAGCGGCAGAACAAGTGTTGGAATCATTCCAATTATTTGTTGACCAAATTAAACCCGAAGGCTTTTTCATTCAAAAAGCGGGACTAAATTTGAAAGGCCCTGCGGATTCTAAGACTTTTGGAATCGAGCAAGGTGACTATCAAGCACAAAACATTCGCATTGAAAATCACCGCATGGTATTTGATATGCTTTATCCCGGCGGAAGCATCAGCGATATTCCGATGCGCATTCCTGGATTTCATAACATTGAAAATGCCTTGGCTGCGGCAGCATTGGCTATGTACCACGGACTTACCCCTGATGAGGTAAAAGCGGGTATCGCGAGCTTTAAAGGTGTCAAACGCCGCTTTGAGTACCACGTGGAAACGCCTGAACATGTGCTGATCGACGACTATGCACACCATCCTACGGAAATTACGGCTTGTTTGAAATCGGTGAAGGCTTTGTATCCCAACGAAAAATTGGTCGCCGTTTTTCAACCTCACTTATTTTCGAGAACCCGTGACTTTTTAGCCGACTTTGGCGAAAGCCTAGGATTGGCAGACGAAATCTATTTGTTGGACATATATCCGGCTAGAGAATTACCGATTCCAGGCATTGATTCGAATTTATTATTGGAAAAAATTCCAAGCCAAAACAAGCAAGTAATTAGCAAATCAGCGTTTATTGAGCGCATGAAACTCGACAAGCCTAAACTTTTGGTGACAATGGGAGCCGGAGATATCGACTTGCTTTTGAATGATTTAAAAATGGCCGTAACTTCGTAGGATATTTTACCATGAGTCAGAAAATTCGAATTGATTTCGCGCGTGTCAAAAAGCTAATCACCCTGGTGATATTAGCTGGCTTGGCTATAGGCGCAATTATATTCGCCGAGATGCATTACCGGGAAATCAAATGTACCGGAATCGTTATTAAATTAGACACAGAGAATGAACGCCCACTTTTAAGCAAGCAGGACATCAACGTCATGGTCACGAATCAGGGAACTGATTATTTCGTCGACAAGCCCTTAGATGAAATTTCCTTACATAAAATCGAACAGCGCGTGAAGAAAATTCCGCTCGTTAAATCTTGTGAGGCGCATCACGATTTCAGTGGGAAAATTATTGTTTCTGTCAAAGAATATCGCCCCATTGCACGTATTCTACATTTTACGTCGGGTGAGTCGAATTACAAGGATCAATATGTCACGCATGAGGGGAAATTCATTGGGACAAGTTCTTTGTTTACGCCGCGCGTGCTGATTGCTTCGGGCCCCTTTTTTACGGGCAAACGCAAAGACTTATTGGACGAAAGAGGCAAGACCTTAATACCCTTATTTGAATTCATCAATAACGATGATTTCTGGCGCGCGCAAATTACGCAAGTGATTGTGGCAGCAGATGGCGGAGTTGTATTAATTCCAGCTATGGGGCAAACGTATATAGACTTTGGTTTACCCATTAAAATTGAGACCAAATTCAAAAAATTAGCCTTGTTTTACAAGAAAATCATTCCCAATAAAGGTTGGAATACTTACCATTGGGTACACCTGAAATATAAGAATCAGGTAATTTGTGATTAATTGCCTAATTTTATATTTTAGTAGAATTCAACATAATTATAGTTCTTATTTTATATGCGAAACGATTTAATCATAGGTCTAGATATTGGTAGTTCATCGGTACGTGCTGTAGCCGGAAAGCAAACAGCAAATGGAACTTTGGAAATTGTCGCTACTGGATCTTCAAATACCTCCGGATACATTTTAAACGGAGAAATCGTTAACATCAATAAGACCTCAACGGCCATTGCTGATGCCATTAATCAAATTGCACAAGCATTACCTGGCAAGTCCAAAGAATATTATTTTTCTTCGAATCTCTCAGGAAGTCACATCAAGGTTACTCCTTTCACGATCTCGAAAACGCGCAAAAACGCATCCGATCCGGTAACGGTTAAGGATATTGTCGATATTACCGAAGAAGCTAAAAAGAACGTCGCGGAGAAAAATCCCTGCGTTTTACATACCCTTCCAATCGGATTTAAAGTTGGGAATTTACCAGAAACCCTAGAACCGATTGGCCAAATTGGCGCTACGATTCAAGGCAATTTCATGGTCATCACTGCCCAACTGGATAAATTTGAACTGTTTAGCCGTACCTTGAAATCAGCGGAATCAGATCATATCAAAGGTGGAAATTTATATTTCAGCCCATTAGCTAGTTCTAGTTCCGTATTAAATGCCGATGAGAAACAACAAGGTGTTGTTTTAGTAGACATCGGTAGTGGTACAACAGAAATTAGCATCTACCAAAACAAACGTTTGAAACATGCAACGGTGTTAAACTGGGGTGGAGATCGCATTACAGAAGATTTACGCATCGGATTAGATGTTACCTCAGAACATGCAGAAGCATTGAAAACGCGCTTCGGAACAGCAGTACATCGTCTAATCGACTTAAATGAAGTGGTTTTAATTCCGGGTATTGCGGGGAGAAAACCAACGCCTATTTCAGTAAAAAACGTTGCGATCATCATTGAGGAGCGCATGAAGGAATTGGCAGCGATCGTGATGGCTGAAATTCAAAAAACGACACAAGCGCAATTACTACGTGGCGGAATTGTAATTTGTGGTGGAGGAGCTCAGCTTCCAGACCTTGATGATTTGTTCCAAAAAGTAACAGGCCTAGAAACACGCATTGGTCTACCAGATGCAACGGCTGCTTTTGGACTTACAACCGACATTAAAGACCCAGCATTTGCCACATCCATTGGATTGGTGCAAGTATATTTTGATCAAATCAATGCTGCAGAGGAAAGCAATGAGGAGGTTCCTAACATTCCTTCGTCTCAGCCAAGTCAGCCCGACAAAACGAAGCCTAAACCTCCGAGCATCAAGGATATCTTTGGCCGTTTAGTTGACTCCCTTGTAGGTACCGAAGGAGATGATGGCGGAAGCTACTAATCAACATAAAAAAAGGCGCTACGAATAGCGCCTTTTTTGTTATACTTTTGGTGGTCTTTTCTTCCAGACCTTCTTCTTACCTTTAAATCCACCTCCACCACTTGGCTTGAATGTCTTCGCCTCGCCTGGATTGTAAGCAGGCGTTTCGCCAAATTCCTCCGGAACGGGTGATTTCGTTACTTCCTTTTCCAAAAGTCGTTCGATAGCTGCAAATTTACGCTGCTCCGCTTCCGTAATCAAGGTATATGCCGTTCCTTTCGTTTGAGCACGTGCCGTACGGCCTATACGATGAATATAATCCTCCCCGTCGTTCGGCACATCGTAATTGATAACTAATTCGATTTCATCGATGTCAATTCCCCGACTCAAAATATCGGTAGCCACCAAGATTTTCGTTTTCTTATTTCGAAAATCTTGCAATACTTGCTCGCGTACGTCTTGTTCCAAATCGGAATGAATTTCTTCTACCGAGAAACGAGCACGCTTTAAATCAGACGTTAAGGATTTTACATTCTGCTTCCGAGAACAGAATACAATGACGCGGGTATAATCTTGGCGCTTCAATAAATGTTTAACCAACGCACTTTTTTGCTTTTCATACACCACAAAAGCCTCTTGTACGATGGCCTCAGGGGGTTTAGAAACCGCAATCGTTACTTCGACAGGGTCCTGCATTAATTTACGAGCGAGGTCACGCATTTTAGGTGGCATCGTCGCAGAGAATAATAGGTTTTGACGCTCCTTGGGTAAATATCCCGTAATCTTCATCAAATCATCGTGAAAACCCATGTCCAACATGCGATCCGCCTCGTCCAAGACCAAATACTTCACATGCTTCAAGTCGACATAACCCATATTCAAATGGGCAATCATGCGACCTGGTGTACAAACGACCAATTCAACCCCAGAGGTTAAAGCCGTCTTTTCTGTCGTAAAGGAATTTCCATCACCACCGCCATATACGGGCATGCAACTCACATTGGTAAAATAGCCTAAACCCTCCATGTTCCCAGCAATTTGAACAGCTAGTTCACGTGTAGGGACAATGATCAATGCATTAATGTGATTTTCGGAATGTTCTTCCGTCAATAGTTTATGGATAATCGGCAACAAAAATGCCGCCGTTTTTCCCGTACCAGTCTGAGCCGATGCTAGAACATCGCGTCCGGCTAAAATTGGCTTCATCACCTGTTCTTGGACAGGTGTGGCCGTCTTATAGCCCATGGATTCGATCCCCTCTAATAATTTTTCGGCTAAGCCTAGTTCTCTGAATGTCAAAATGTTTTTGTTTGTAGATAGTCGCTAGTCACTAGTCGCTAGTCCATGATTTCTTACTCTTTACTCTTACCTCTTAACTCTTACTTCTTAACTCCCTAATACCCCATCTCCCTCTCTATCAACTGAATCAAAATATGAATCACCTTGATATGAATCTCTTGAATCCGGTCGGCATATCCGAAATGATCAACGCGCACTTCGAAAACATTGTCGAATGCTGCTAATTGGCCTCCGTCTTTGCCCGTAAATAAAACTACCGCCATTCCTTTCGCCTGAGCAGCTTTCACCGCTTCAATAATATTGGCTGAATTACCACTCGTTGATATACCAAAAAGGACATCTCCCGCATTTCCTAAGCCTTCAATAAACCGAGAAAAGACATAATTATAGCCAAAATCATTACTCACACAGGAAATGTGCGAAGGGTCTGATATCGCCATCGCAGCCAATGCTGGACGGTTTTCCCGGTAACGTCCCGATAATTCTTCCGCGAAATGCATCGCGTCGCAATGGCTACCACCATTTCCACAGGCAATAATCTTTTTGCCTTGTTGGAGCGCACCCACTAAACAATTTGCTGCTTTTTCGATGGATTCTATTTTAGCCGGATTGCTAAAAAACTGATCTAAAACCTGTTGGGCTTCCTGAAGATTGGCTTGAATGATATCTTTCAACTGCGTTTAATTTTGCGTAAAGATACGCATAATTTAAAAATCCCCACCGGCTCCGCCTCCACCAAAATCACCACCTCCAAAACCGCCGAAATCAAAGCCTCCACCGCCCGAAGATCCACCCCGGTCATATCCACCGCCTCCTAAGAATATCGGAGGGAAAAACATACCGCCTCCACGGGAACCCGGGCCAGATCCTCCACCCTTATTTTTGATGGCACGAATAATATTGATGAGAACGATAACAAGGAACACAATTACAAAAACAGGTATCCCAGAAGGCTCGTCGGAACCATCCGACTGGAATTGCCCACTGGCCCGCTGCATCATTTCTGTTGTCGCCGCATCCAAACCATTGTAATAATCACCACGTTTGAAATACGGTTTTAGAATTCGATTGATGATTCGTTTGCAAATTGCATCTGGCAATACATCTTCGATCCCACGCCCCGTGACAATCCGAATTTTCCGATTGTCCATGGATACCAGAATCACAACACCGTTGTTCTTGTCTTTTTGGCCTACACCCCAGCTTTTACCGATCGCCATGGCATAATCGTATGGATCAGTATCGCCCGTGGTAGGAACTAAAACAATCGCAAATTGTGTCGATGTAGAATCTGCATAGCCGCGTAATTTCTGCTCCAATTGTTGGGCTTCATTCGCCTGCAACAAGCCGGCTTGATCAAGCAAATATCCGTTTGGCTTCGCAGGGATATCTTGCCCCCAAAGGGTTGAGGAAAGCAATAAAAATCCAATAATTAACTTCAAGCTATTCCCCATACGACAACTCATCCGATAATTCATTCACATCCTCCCGCTGGTACGGAAAATAAATTGCTAAGGCCTCTCCGATCCGACGAACGCCTAAGGCTAGTCCGGCACCGAATTCTTCCTTCGCTAATAAAGGGCGCATCTCATCGCGAATGGTTTCCCAAAATTCAAGGGGAACGTTGGCATCAATTCCTTTGTCCCCGATGATCGAAAATTTACGATCCTTCACGGCTAAATAAACCAATACCCCATTTTGCAAATCGGTTTTTTGCATGCCTAATTGAAAAAAGAGCACCTTCGATCGCTCGATTGGGTGCCCTTCACAATGACTTTCCACGTGTAAACGAATTTCCCCAGAAGTCTTTTTTTCTGCCTCCTGGATCGCTTGAATAATTTCCGCCTCGTGTGCCGCGCTTAAATGCATCTTATTTCTTCTCGTCAAAATTTACCTCAGGTGCTTTCTCAGAACCTGCCTCCGCTTGGAAGAAACCTTTCTCTGTAAAACCAGAGAACGAAGCGATTAAACTGTTCGGAAATGTTACGATTAAGGAATTATATCCTTTGACCGAATCATTAAAACGATCACGCTCCTCTTTGATACGATTTTCTGTTCCTTCCAATTGCGCTTGAAGCTCAGAGAAATTCTCCGTTGCTTTCAATTGCGGATAGTTTTCAGCTACCACCATCAAACGGGATAATGCGCCTCCTAAGGAAGATTGAGCCGCTTGGTATTTTTGCATATTCTCAGGACTTAAATCCTTTGCATCTAATTTCATTTGTGTCGCAGAAGCACGGGCTTCAATAACCGCTGTCAAGGTAGATTTCTCAAAGTTCGCAACCCCTTGAACGGTTTTTACCAAATTAGGGATCAAATCCGCACGACGCTGATAAGCACTTTGCACATTCGCCCATGAAGCCTTCACTTCTTGGTCACTTGTCGCCATACTGTTACGCGCACCTACACCCCAAAAAATAACTAAAGCAATTACGCCTAATACAATCCAAATTTTCTTGTTCATCGTTTAAAAAATTAAAGGTTTGTTGTCCGGCAAAGGTATAAATAATTCAATATGCCTTGCCAATTTTTACATCAAAATGCATTTTCGAGGATAAACGTTCCTTTTTCCTCCATAAATTTATTTTTAACTTGTATCCATGTTACAAAATCTACCCAATCCGCCAAAAGCAAAGCAAGTTCCCAAAGCATTAACAATACATGGCGACGTCCGACAAGATCCCTATTTTTGGCTAAATAACCCCGAAGACCCCGAAGTCATCGATTACCTAAATCAAGAAAATAGCTATACCGAAAACGTACTCAAACCCACAGAAGCGCTTCAAAACGAATTGTTTGAAGAGATGAAAGGGCGCATGGTGGCAGATGAACAATCTGTCCCCTACTTCAATGGCAAGGATTGGTTCTACCACCGCTACGAAACGGGCGGCGAGTACCCCATTTATTGTCGGAGGAAAGGCTATTTGGATACTCCTGAAGAAATTATCCTTCATGGTAACCAATTAGGAAAAGAAGAGGCCTATTTCGCCGTAGGTGGTTTGGCATTATCCGATAACGAACAAATTCTTGCTTATGCAACCGATACGGTGAGTCGGCGGAATTACACCGTTTACTTTAAAAACCTTGCGACGGGCGAATTGCTTCCCGACAAAATTGAAAATACGGAAGGTGGTTCTTATGCCTGGTCGGCAGATTCAACGTACTTCTTCTATCTACTTCGCGATCCACAAACTTTATTGGCCTCTAAAGTATTCCGACATAAACTAGGCACACCGAGCAGCGAAGATGTTTTGGTCTATGAAGAAAAGAACGAAGAATGCTACATGGGTTTGAGTAGAAGCAAGTCGAAGGAATATATTTTCTCGGTTTCTAGCCAACAAGGCATTTATTCGGAATACCGGATTTTGAAAACAAATAACCCGACGGGCAATTTCGAAGTTTTTCAACCGGGAGAACGTGGTTTGGAATATTTCATTGAACATCAAGTAGATCGCTTTTTGATTCGAACAAATCATCAGGATTCGACCAACTTTCAGTTGATGGCTTGTCATGTTGATGGCCCTACAGACAAATCGGCATGGAAAACTGTAGTAGCGCATCGCCCTGATGTTTTTCTGGAGGATTTCGATGCGACGACAGAATGGATTGCTTTGGAAGTTAAAACTAATGGGCTTTCACGAATACAATGGATACAAGGGGAATCGAACGAATTCATCCGCATGGATGAGGAGGTGTTCCAGGTCAATATCGGAATCAATGTGGATTACCGCGCTAAAACCCTTCGTTACAATTATACGTCATTGACCTGCCCAAATTCCGTTTTGGAATACGATGGTTCGACAAAAAAATCGACCTTATTAAAGGAGGACCGTGTCTTAGGCGGTTTTGAAAAAAACGAATATCATTCCGAGCGATTATGGGCTACCGCCCGCGATGGAGTAAAAGTGCCAATTTCCTTGGTATACAAAAAAGGCTACCCAAAAGGCCCCTTATTACTCTATGCCTACGGTTCTTATGGATACAGCATGGATCCATATTTTTCATCGAGTCGACTATCACTATTAAATCGGGGTTTTGCCTTTGCTATTGCGCACATTCGCGGCGGGCAAGAAATGGGGAGACACTGGTATGAGGATGGAAAAATGATGCGAAAAATGAATACGTTCACGGATTTCATCGATTGTGGCAATTATTTGGTCAATACAGGAAAAGTAGAAGCGCATCGCTTATTTGCCCAAGGTGGTTCCGCAGGTGGCATGCTTATGGGTG